>JAKSBB010000364.1 GCA_022361315.1 Desulfobacterales bacterium | reverse complement strand
TTTGAAAAAAAATAAGATGATCTGACAGGGGATTGAAAACTTCAATCCCCTTTTTTTTAACTTTCCATGAAAGGAAGATGTCAGACGTGATTGTATTGGAAACCAAAGAAGTCACCAAGAAGTTCGGGGGACTGACCGCCGTCAACTCGGTCTCCATGACCATCGAAGAGGGGGATATCGTCGGGCTGATCGGCCCCAACGGTGCCGGAAAAACAACATTCATCAATGCCATCACCGGGTTGAATCCGCCCACATCCGGAAACGTCTCCTTCTTCGGCAAGGACACCACGGGCCTTCCCCCTGAAAAGATGTGCCGCCTGGGCATGTCCCGTACGTTTCAGATTCCCAGCCCCTTCCCCAAGATGACCGCCATAGAGAGCGTCAAGACCGCGACCATTTTCGGCAGTGCCGCCGGCAGGGTCAAGGACCCGGTTGCCCATTCCAGGCAGATGCTGGAGTTTGTGGAGTTTCCCATGGACGAGGACGTTGTGGCCGAACAGCTCAACACGGTGCAGCTCAAACGCCTGGATCTTGCCAGGGCGCTGGCATCCGGTCCGAAACTGCTGTTCATGGACGAAATGGCTTCAGGGCTGAGTGAAGGGGAACTCAAAGACATCATGAGGATCATTGACAAGATCAGCCGTCAGGGGATCTCCATTCTTATGATCGAGCACATCATGCAGCTGATCATGGCGGTGTGCAACAAGCTTCTGTGCATTCAGTTCGGTACGAAGATCGCCGAAGGCCCCACCGAGGAGGTGGCCAACGATCCCCGGGTTGCCAGTGCCTATCTTGGCGACGAGGAAGAGGACTAAACCAAACCGATTATCAATGGAGATCTTATGCTGCTAGAAGTGAAAAATCTGAATGCCGGGTACGGGTATCTGCAGATATTGCGGGATGTGTCGCTGAACATTGATGAGGGAGAGTATGTCTGCATTGTCGGACCCAACGGTGCCGGCAAAAGCACGACCATGAAGACGATTTCGGGACTGCTGTCCCCCATGGGCGGCCAGGTCATTTTCAAAGGCGAAGACATTACCGGGCTGCCGGCGTCTGCCATCGCCAAAAAGGGTATTGCCTTTGTCTCCGAGGAAATGAACCTCTTTGTCAACATGACCGTTCAGGAAAATCTCTACATGGGGGCCTATACCATAAAGGATAAACGCGTCCAGAACGAACGCCTGGAATTTGTCTTCGACCTGTTTCCCCGGCTGGCCGAACGGAAGAAGCAGCTGGCCGGCACCATGTCCGGCGGTGAACGCAAGATGCTGGCCATCGGCAGGGGCATGATGTCCGATCCGTCCCTGATGCTGGTGGACGAACCCTCTTTCGGCCTGGCCCCCCAGCTGACCAACAATGTGTTCCAGTCCCTGGACGTATTGGTGGGCAAGGGGGTGACCATCTTGCTGGTGGAGCAGAATGTCACCAAAACCCTATCCGTTACCGGCCGGGGATATGTCCTTGAAAACGGGAAGATCGGTTTGGAAGGCAACAGCCGGGATCTTGCCGAAGACAGCTATGTGAAAAAGGTATTCCTGGGGGTGTAAGTCCCTGGCGGACTGCACCGGGCAATTAACCGGACTTTGGAGAATTGAAATTCATGTCAAAAAATATCGTGTCACAAACAATCGACTGGCTCAGAACCGCCGCCGGCATGTCCGTTGCCCTGACGGTTGCCGTGGCCGTGTTTGCCGCAGTCCATTCCGGACCGTATCTCTTGGTCAACACCGTGGTCACCGGCGGAATGCTGGCCCTGGTGGCAACGGGGCTGACCCTGATGCTGGGGGTATTGAACATCGCCATGTTCGCCCACGGTGAGTATTTCATGATCGGATCCCTGACCGCCTATTACGTGTTTACCCCCATCAGCGAGTATATTGCCGAACATCCGGAGTCCTGGCTGGTCAATTTCGGCCCTTTGGTGGCCATCGGCTTGGCCATGGTCGCCGGTGCGGTCACCGGGGTGATTTCCGAAAAATTGGTCTTCGGCCCCCTTCGCCGCCGGTCCACGGACAATTGGGTGATGAACTCCTTCCTGCTTACCGTGGGCTTGAGCGTCTTGCTCGTCAACCTCCACCAGCTGATTTTCGGTGCCGATTTCAAAGGGATTGTCGGATATTGGAGCGGGATGCCCGTCAATATCGCCGATGTCTATATCTCCCGGGACCGGGCCATGGCCTTTGTGATTTCCGCCGTGGTCGTCGCCGCGTTCTACCTGTTCATGACCTATACCCGGACGGGTATGGCCATCCGGGCCGTGTCCCAGGACATTACCGGGGCGGAAATCGTGGGCATTGATATTGAAAAAATTGTCCTTCTCACCATTTCGCTTGCCTGTGCCCTGGCGGCCGTGGCCGGCGGAAGCCTCTTGTTCATGTACCCCTCTTATCCGACGGTGGGCCTGGAGCCCCTGTATATGGCCTGGTTTGTGGTCATTCTTTCAGGCCTTGGCAACATCCTGGGCGCTGTGGCCGGTGCCTTTATGGTGGCCCTGCTCAAGGTCATCACCGTGGAATATGTAGGGGCCGGATGGGACTTTGTGGTGCCCTCGGCACTGATCATGCTCATCCTGATCTTCAAACCTTCCGGCATCTTCGGTTCTGATGTTCGTGGTGTCCTGGATAAATAGAGAAAGTAGAGAATAAGGAGATACTTATGAACTCTGTTGCACAGGATACGACGGTACAGACCGACGGGAAAACAGGAGAGAGAATGGAAACAACAACCAATAATTCAACGATGAATCCGTTCGACCTCATGCTGGACAAGCTCTGTATGACACCGGCCGGTCTGGTGGGATTCCTTTTATTGCTGCTGCTGCCCTTTATTCCGCCCTTCAACCAGGAGTATATGCTCCGCTGGTTGATTTACTGCGGGTTTATCGCAGCCATGAGTGTGGGGTTTGATTTTACGGCAGGTTTCATCAACATCGTTAACTTCGGTTATATGGCGGTGGGCGGTTTCGGGGGATATACCTCGGCCCTGCTGGTCATCAACGCAGGGCTGTCACCCTGGATTGCCATGGTGGCGGGTGGTGTCAGTGCTGCTGCACTGGGGCTGATCATCGGGATGATATCATTACGGTTGCGCGGCATATTTGCGGCCTGTCTGTCCTGGTTTTTCGGCCTGGCCATCATGGGTCTTGCCATTAAACTGGTGTGGCTGACCCGCGGACCTTTGGGACTGCGGACGCCGCGGTTGTTTGAAACCGAATCAAACTTCCCCTTCTACTTTGTCATCATTATTTTATTGTTTTTAACATATCTGAGCTGCAAGTGGGTGGTCCGGTCCAAAATGGGGCTGGCTTTCCAGGCCATCGGTCAGAACATGGACGCAGCCAGAACCTCAGGGATCAATCCGGTATTCTACAGGGTGTTCAACTTTACCATGTCCTGTGCGATTGCCGGTGTTCTGGGCGGATTTTACGCCCATTTTTACGGTATATTAACCCCGGATGTCATGCACACGTCAAAGACGGTTGAGATTCTCGCCGTTGCCTATATCGGCGGGCGGGGCAGCCTGTGGGGCGGTGCGGCCGTGGCGTTTCCCTTCATCTTCCTGATGGAGATCGTTCGATCCACCCTGTCCCATCTTCCGGGCCTGAACCTGATTATCTATGCCTTGGTTCTCATCCTCGTGATGATCTACTACCCGGGCGGGTTCTCGTATTTCTACGACACCCATATCCGGACGACCAAAAACAAGGCCCTTAGATATTTCTTAAACGGCAGACAATAAAAAGACCTTTAATGAAGGAGAGGTAAACTTATGAAGACCAATGCAAGAGCGGTTGTTATCGGTGGCGGCGCTATCGGCGTCAGCGTGGCCTATCATCTGGCAAAATACGGTTGGGAAAACGATGTGGTTCTGCTTGAAAAGCATGAGCTGACATCCGGATCAACCTGGATGGCAGCCGGTAACGTTTCCTTTTTTCACGGTAACTATTACGGCACCCGCGTAAACATGAAGAGTATTGAAATCTTCAAGGAACTGGAAAAAGAAACCGGACAGAACGTCGGCTGGCATACCACGGGTTCCATCCGTACGGCGGATAACCCCGCCCGTATGGACGAACTGGGATATGCCTATTCCATGAACCGCTGTCTTGGATTGGACGTCTCCTGGCTGACCCCCGAAGAAATCGGTCAGAAGCACCCGTTTATTCAGACCGAAGGGCTTCTGGGCGGCCTCTACTGGCCGGATGACGGAGACGTGGATCCCAACTCCGTCACCCAGGCCATGGCCAAAGGCGCCAGAAACCACGGAGTTGAAATCAACCTGCACACCCTGGTCACTGCCATTGAGCAAAAAGCCAACGACGAATGGCTGGTGAAGACCGATAAAGGCGACATCACCTGCGAGTACATTGTAAATGCTGCAGGGCTCTGGGCTCCTGAAGTATCCGCCATGGTGGGTGTTGAAATTCCTTCCATCGCCATCGCCCATACCCATATCCTCTATGAAACAATTGACAAGATTGCCGACAGCGATACCTATCTGCCCCTGATGCGTGATCCCGACAAGTCCATCTACCTGCGCCAGGAAATGGATTCCCTGATTCTCGGCCTGTATGAAGCCAACGGTCAGCAGTGGCACAAACGTGGCGTACCCTGGGACTACGCTCAGGAAGAACTGAACCCGGATTTTGACAATATCGCGGACTGCATTGAAGCGGGTATGGAAAGATTCCCGGTACTGGGTGAAACCGGTTTCAAACATGTCACTGCCGGTCCCATCACCTACACCCCCAACGGTGATCCCCTGGTAGGTCCTGCGGCGCCCCTGAAGAACTTCTTCCAGGCCTGCGGCTACTCCTTCGGTATCACCCAGGCCGGTGGTATCGGCCACTACCTGGCCGGCTGGATCATGAACGGCGAGCCTGAAATTGATCTCTGGCCCTTCGACTCCAGACGGTATGGCTCCTTTGCCAACTGGGCGTACAACACTGAAAAAATCGCTGATACCTATCCCAGACTTTATGCCCACATCATGCCCAACGAGTTCCGGGATGCGGCACGGCCCAACAGAACCAGCCCCATCTACGAATATCAGAAAAAGGCAAACGCGGTATTCGGCGATTACTACGGCTGGGAATGCCCCAACTACTTCCCGCCTGAAGGTGTGGATGAGTATGAAGAGCCCTCATGGCGCCGTTCCAATGCATTCAAGTATGTAAATGCCGAGTGTAAACACGCCATGGAAAAAGTGGGTATCATTGATCTGACCCGTTTTGCCAAGACCATGATCGAAGGCCCCGGCGCCAAAGACTGGCTGAACAAGATGACCTGCCAGAAGGTACCTGAAGTTGACGGCCGTATCGCCCTGAGCCCCATGCTCGACCACAACGGCAACTTCAAGTCCGACATGACCATTACCCGCATCAGCGAAGACGCTTTCTTCTGCGTCACCGCCTCTGTGGGTAAGAAGCACGACCAGCACTGGATGCTGGAGAACCTGCCGAAAGACGGTTCCGTTACCATGGAAGACGTCACCTACAAACAGGGCTGCCTGGTGCTCATCGGTCCGGATTCCCGGAAAGTCCTTGAGAAGATTGCCTATGACGACATTTCCAACGACGCCTTCAAATTCGGCACCTCCCAGGAAATCTTTGTCGGCCGTACCAAGTGCCGCGTGAACCGCAT
>JAKSBB010000823.1 GCA_022361315.1 Desulfobacterales bacterium | reverse complement strand
TGGCAGGAAGATTCCGGTACAGGCATGGTGCCCGGGCCCAGCGCCATCGTAAATTCGGTTGACACCTACGGGTCATCGGTTATGATAATCGAAACCTCGGAAAGCCAGCACACCATTATCTGGTTTTCCGAAACCTGAAACGGCTTAAGATACGTCGGAGAACCATCGAGAGGAATTTATGAATACCGGTTTGAAATCCGCTTCCGTTTGGCTGCTTGCCCTCTGTATTGTCCTTTGCGTCTTGTCCCCGGCACTGGCCGGCCCCACCTATCAGACCCGGGTGAAGGTGATCCATGCCACAAAAGGAAAAGCCGGAGTTGATCCGGGGCTTGAAAGCATTGCCAGGGAGATCCGATCGGAATTCAACTACACCCGTTTCAAACGCATCAACGAAAAGGCCTTATCACTGGCAGAAGGGCAGAAGGGACGTATCTCACTGCCCGGAAACCGGGCCCTGATCATCACCCCCACCGGCAGCAACGGCAACCGGATTCAATACCACATCCGCATCAATGCCAAGGGGAATCCGGTATTCCAGACCGGTGTCCGCCTGCAGAACGGCGCGTCGGTCACCATCGGTGGCCCCAGACTGAAAAAGGGTGTCATCCTTATTAATATCCAGGGCCGCACCCGTTAACCAACGGAGTCATAAGTTTAAAGCTTAGGCATTCCCCTCCCGGCGTTTGGCCAGAATTTCCGCCGCCTCCCGGTTTGAACCCAATAGTATGGAAATCCACTGGGTGGATTCCTTGCCCCCCAGTGCGATTTTCACTGCCATGGTCAAAGGCACGGAGAGCAGCATCCCCACCGGTCCCAAGACCCACCCCCAAAAGGCCAGAGAAAGAAATACAACCAGGGTGGACAGGCCGATACCCTCTCCCATGATCCTGGGTTCTACCACAGAGCCGATGGTAATATTCACAATACCGAATCCCAAAGAAGCCACCAGGGCGGACACCGGCCCCAGTTGAATCAGGGCAAGCAGGACGGCAGGCACCGCCGCGATGATGGAACCGATGTTAGGAATATAGTTCAGCAGAAAAGCGAACACACCCCACATGACCGGATAATCCACCCCCTGAAAAATTAGCCAGATGGCGATGATCACACCCGTTGCAAGGCTGGTAAGTGTTTTGATACCCAGATAACGGTTCACTCCTTCTGTGATCTCAGTATACTTGTCCAGATCCCCGGTGCCGTCATTGGACAGGGCCCGCAACTTATTGGGAAATCCGGCAGCTTCGGAAAGGATGAAAATAAAGGTAAGGAAAACAAAAAAGGTATTCGTGAGCACACCGCTCAGGCCGTTCAGTGTATTGGCCACCAATCTGAGTATTCTTGATGGATTAAACAATTCTGTGAGCTTATCCGTCTCCACCTGGATACCGATATCAGACAGCCACTTCAGGCTGCCGGACATCAGGGTAACCAGACGTTCCTGGTAAAAGGGCAGGTTTCGGGTAAAATCCGCGACCGAATTTGACACCAGTGACACCAAAAGTACCTGGAGAACGATAACCCCGGACATCAGAATTAAAATCCCCGCCACACTGGGAATCCCCCTGCGCTGCATCCAGTAAAGGGGCGGTGCACAGATAATTGCCAGAAATCCTGCCAGAAGCAAGGGCACCACCAGAACAGCAGCAGATTTCATCCCTGCCACCACCACCACAAAGGCGGCGCATCCCACAAGAGAGCCCCCCCGTAACCGAATTGCATCCATATGTTTAAACCTTATTTAAATTGACGATAAAAACCGAAATAGTCATGCGATGAACAGCTCAACTCTTACCCCAGGGCACCCATCAAAGTCAAGCACACCGGAATCAGGCAAACCGCAGGCATCCCGTACCCCGGACACGATAATTAACACTGGTAATTGTTCAAAATTGTCTTTACTATGTTAAAAATTGTTGTCATAGGACGTTATTTCCGATATTGCGCACGCCGTACATGAATTAACCCTTTAAAAATCAGAGCCATGGCCTTAAAGCTGAAACATTTGATTGACGTACACGAGGAAGAGCTGAGCCTCTTTCTCTGGTCCATGCTGCTGCTGATGCTGCTCCGCAGTTCGGGTATCATTCTCAATAACTTTGCGGAAACCGCATTTCTGAAACGCTACGGGGTGGAGTACCTGCCCGTGGTATACATGCTGAACTCCGTCATCACCTTTGTGGTGATGGCCCGGTTGAGCGCCCTGATGGCCCGGCTTGAAGGAAATCAGATCCTCTCCTACGTCCTGATTTTCTGTGCGGTCTCCATGGTGGTTCTCCGGTTTATCCTGAGCCTGGATTTCAGCCTGATCTACCCCCTGCTCTTTGTGCTGAAGGCCCAGTTTGATATCCTGCTCGGGCTGCTCTTCTGGAACCTCGCCAACGATCTGTTTAATGTGCGCCAGTCCAAACGCCTCTTCCCTCTGATCGTCGCCGGCGGCGTAACCGGGGAGATCATCGGCAGTTTCTGCACCCCGCTTATCGGACAATTGACATCCATCAACAACCTGATGCTGGTTTATGCCGTCAATATCATGCTGGCATTTGTCACCATCACCCGGATGCGGTTCAGGTTCCCCACCCTGCTGCGGGTCAAGAAACCCACCAGGGCGCCAAAATTTAAACCCGCCCTGCCGGAGCAATTCCGCAATATCCGGATGGTGATGCGTGAGACCCCGCTGGTGACGGTGCTGATATTTCTTACCTTGCTGCCGAACATTATTATCCCCGTGCTCAACTACCAGTTCAACTATGCCGTGAACAGCCAGTTTGCCACGGAAGCCGGCATGATTCAGTTCTTCGGTGTGTTCCGCGGTGTGATGAATATCGTCAGCCTCTGCCTGCTGCTGTTCGTGGGTAAGGTGTACAACCGGATCGGCCTGCCCGTTGCCCTGATGTTTCACCCCTGTAATTACTTCCTGGTCTTTATGGCCTTCCTCTTCCGGTTCGATGTGTTCTCCGCCATGTATGCCCGGCTGTCCACCAACGTCATCCGGACCACCCTGAACAAGCCGGTGACCGATGTCCTGATGGGGATATTCCCCACATCTTACCGGAATAAAATCCGGCCCTTTCTCCGGGGTACCGTGGTCCGGATCGGCCTGTTCACAGGCTCCGGCCTCGTCTTGCTCAGTGAGGATATCTGCCATCCCAGATACCTCTCCCTGGCCATTTTTCCGGTGGTCCTGGCCTGGATATTTACCACGGTTTACCTGAAGCGGAACTACTCGGGTATTCTGTCGAACCTTTTGTCCAAAGACATGCTGGACCTCAAGGCCCTTGAAGACCGGGATGTCAGCCACCTGTTCAGGGAAACCGCCCCCACGGACAACCTGGTTCGCACCTTTCTTGATGCCCGGGGTGAGGAAGCCGTCTGGCACGCCCGTCTGTTGAAATCCGTTGATCTGCCCGGTCTGGACACCCATATCCTGTCCTCCCTGGAACACCAGGATCCGGAAACCCGGATCGCCCTGCTGGACATGATCTCCGGCCAGGCAGAATCCCTTGATACGGAAAAACTGGTGCCAATGGCAGAGACCCGAAATCCCAAGCTGTTTGCCGCAACCCTAAAGGTGTTAAAACGAACAGGAGCAGATACGGCCGGCCTGGTCAAACCGGAAATGACAGCACCAGACATGCCGGTAGAAGTCAGGGCCTATGCCACAGCCTTTTTGTACGGCCGGCAACCGGACCAATACAGATCCCTGGTGGCCACCTGGCTGTTGTCGGAAGATGACGACGACCGGACTGCCGGGGTAATTGCAGCCGGTGAATCCGGAGACACAGCACATGAGCGCCGCCTCGAACACCTCCTTGACACCGGTGCAGATCCACTCCTGATCCCATTGCTCCTCCATGCCCTGTCCGTCCTTGGCAGTCAAAACATGTCCAGGTACACGGCCGCCTATCTGACACATGCGGGCGAAGCAGTTCGTCAGGCGGGTCTGGAGGTCACCGAGATCACCGATGATCAAACAATGCACCAGGTCATTCCCCTGCTGGCGGACCG
>JAKSBB010000522.1 GCA_022361315.1 Desulfobacterales bacterium | reverse complement strand
TCATTTGACAATTAAAAAGCGACTGAGTATAGCTTAGCCTCACCTTTGACATTTAATTTCCGGGTGTCGTCCGATCCTTCATGACCGACATCCAGCCCATAATAAGGAGCAAGTGTAAGATGCATCAGAACGGATATGTGGGCCGCAAAATGCGGCTGCCCAAGTTAAAAGAAGATCCTGCCATTGTCATTGCTGCATTCGGCAGTACCAAACGGGCCAAGGCCACCCTTGACCGCTTTGAGGCGGAGCTGAAAAACAAATACCCGGATACGGAAATTTACTGGGCTTACACATCTGAAATTATCCGGAGAAAGCTCAAGCTGCCCAGTGTCCATGAGACCCTTGCAAAGGTGGAGGCTGACGGCTACAGAAAGGCCGTGGTTCAGCCCCTTCATGTTTTCCCGGGAACCGAATACCAGCAACTGGTGGAAACCTGCAGTTATTTCCCGGGGCTTCGGGTATTTCCCGGGGAGACCCTGCTGCACCGGTGGGATTTTGTGAAGGAAATTCTTGAAGGTGTGGAAACAGATTTCCTTTCGCCCGAGGAAGGATTGAACGTTCTGGCCATACACGGCACCCCCCTGGCGGCTGATCCGGTGAATATTGTTTATCTGGGCTTTGAGCGGCTTGTGGCTGATATGTATCCCAATGTCATCACCGCATCTGTGGAAGGGGTGCCGGATCATGAAGCCGTATTTGCAAAGGCGCAGCGGGAAGGCCTGGCCAAACAATACCGGCGGGCAAGAATCATCCCCATGATGTACTTTGCCGGCCTGCATGCGGAAGAAGACCTGATGGGGGATGAGGACAGCTGGCGCGGCATTCTGGAGAATATGGGTTTTGAGGTGGAATGCCTGACCGTCCGCAATGAAGACAAGGTCAGCTTTAAGGGGCTGGCCTATTACCCGGAAGTCAACGAAGGGTTTCTAAATCGCCTGGACCGGGCTTTGGAACTGGCCAAGTACTACTAACCCCCCATTCCCCTAAACGAAACCGGCGGTCCTGATATGCTCAGGACCGCCGGTGGAATATAGTCTGTCTATCTATCTTTATATTTTAAAACGTCCGACCATATCTCCCAACTGGGCTGCCAGTGCAGACAACTCCTGGGAATTGCCATTCACACTGCCGCTTCTGTCCTTCATGGTCTCGGCGGATTGATTCACATCCCGGATATCCCGGCTGATCCCGTCGGCCACAACCGAACTCTGGTTGACATTCTGATTCACCTCTTCCACACCTGCCGAGGCCTGGGCAATGTTTTCGGAAATCTCACGGGTGGCCGAAGACTGTTCTTCCACAGCCGTGGCAATGGTGCCGACGATGTCGTTGACGTCCCGGATCACCTCTGAAATTTCATTGATGCCGGCCTGTGTATCCGTGGAGGAAGACTGGATGTCTTCAATCCTGGTTTTAATATCCATGGAAGCGGCAGATGTCTGGTTGGCCAGTTCCTTGATCTCATTGGCCACGACGGCGAAGCCTTTGCCGGCCTCCCCGGCCCTGGCCGCCTCAATGGTGGCGTTGAGGGAAAGGAGATTTACCTGTTCGGAAATATCCGTGATGGTTTCCACCACCTGGCCGATGGCCCGGGCCGCCTGGCCGAGCTGGTCCATGCGATCCGTGGATTCAGAGGCCTTGTTTACGGCCGTATCTGAGATACTCCGGGCCTTCTCTGCATTTCTGGCAATTTCACCGATGGTGGCGCTCATCTGGTCGGAGGCGGCGGCCACGGTGTTGAGATTGGCGCTGGACTCTTCCATGGCAGCAGATACGGAATTCATGTTGACGGTCATTTCACCGGCGGCTTCCGCCACCTTTGCAGACCGGCCGGAGGTCTGGTCTGCCTCGCCGGCCATTTCCGTGGAAATGCCGGAGAGTTTTTCAGAGGCATCGGACAGGGTATTCACCCCACCTGCGATATCACCGATCATGGACTGGAGGTTCTCAATAAACCGGTTAAACACATAAGAGAGGACACCGATTTCATCCCGGCCTGAAACCACAAGGCGTTTGGTCAAGTCTCCGTCCCCCTCTGATATATCCCGCAATCCCTCCACGGCAAGGTTGATGGGCCGGACAATAGCAAGGGATGCCAAATAAAGAAGGATGGCCATGACCACCATCACACCGCCCCCCACCATCATATTATAGCGATTCATATCATAGACCCTGGACATGAACTCTTCTTTATTCTGGGTGGCGGCGATGGACCAGCCGGTAATCGGGATATAGGCAAAGCCGGAGATTTTCTCCACCCCTTTAAATATGTACGCCTCAACCCCGTCTTCCTTGGCCAGCATCCGGCGGCTGATGGATTCCATGCCTTTGACGGTTTTGAGATCAAGCTTGAGCACCAAATCTTTATTGGGATGGGCGATAATCAAGCCCTCGGTGTTGATCACATAGGTGTAGCCGGTTTTTCCCAGGGTTTTGGACAGGATGTTTTCAGACAGAATGGAAAGCTTAAGAACGGCGCCGAACATCCCGCCGAATTCGCCCCCGGCTGTTTTCAGAGGAATACTGACCACCATCACGATTTCGCCGGTGCTTTTCGAGGCCACGGGCTCACCGATCAATGCCTTACCGGTGCGGCGAACGGTGGAGAAATAGTCCCTGTCACTAACGCTGATCTTTTTCTCCCGAAGTTTGCCCCCCATGCTGTCAGAGTAAATAAGCCCCTTGGCATCGGAGATAAAAAAAGTTTCGTAAGCATCGGCGTTATCGGCGAACATCGTTTTGAGATAGCGATCCAGGTTATTCGCCGCGTCACCCGCGTTTTCAAGACCGGAGGCCATAATCTCCTGTGTGGTCCCGCGGAACATGGGGGCAAGTGTAATCCCCTGTGCCAGCTTTACCTGGTCGGACAACATGATCTGGGTCATCTCAGCAAGGTTGGCCGACGTCTGGCCCACCTCCCGTTTCCCCCCTTCAATCAAGCCCTTACTCGCCTGATTCACACAAATCCACCCCACCAGGAGCATGGGCAACAGAACCATGATCAAACCACCCCAGATCAACTTCGTACGCAGCTTAATATCACGCATTTTTTTCACAAGGATTCTCCTTTTCCACAAAGAACCGAACGGATAAACGAATTTTTCAACGATTTTTTATCAATTAAGACGTCTGATGTCTCTCATTACCGTGCTGATATACCAAAATAAGTCGCCACAATCCAGAACATTTTAACAAGTTATTAACATTTTTTCACAAAAAACGGCTAAATAAGGGCACGACACCATTGATAGTCTATTTGTAGTTGATTTCGTTCGCCGCTCTGGTAGTGTATTAGGCTGCAAATTCGAACCAGGGATATTGGAAAATACAGATGAAGCGATGGATCATTCATATAGTCTTGCTGACGATATTCACCCTTTGGGGAAGTGCCGACGGACTGACCGGGGAAACAGGCCAACCATTGCCCGGAACAGAAACGGTTCGGGAAGGGGTGATCATTGAGGTAATCTCTGCCGAGGACATGGTATTGTGGACAAAAAAGGGCGTATACCCCTTCTCACTTTACGGCCTCTCCCTGCCGGCCCCGGACACCCCGGAAGGGGCGGAAGCCAAACGGAAGGCCTCCCGGATGATATTCAACAAACTGCTGACCGTCCATTTCTTGAACACGGATGGTAAGAAACCGGACGGCATTGTAATCGTCCGGGGGGAATGCCTGAACCAGCGCCTGGTGGCAGACAAAATCGCCGGGGTGGCAGAGGACTGCCGGCTTCAGCCCTATTGCGGGGACTGGACCCAAAGCCAATAAAAACGCCCGGGCAAAACCTGCCGGGCGTCTGAATTTCATACTTGGATACGGATAATCTGTATTAGTCGGTGTTGGCCTGGCTTTCGTATACCGCCTTGTACCGTTCTTTGGTGTAATAGATAAATTCCTGGAGCACCGAACTGAAGTACTTATTCTTGTGCCAGATGGTATAAAAGGAACGGGAAAACTTGAAGTCTCTGATTTTCAGCCGGTACAGCTGCCCGGCATTGAGTTCGTTCATTACGGAGATCTGTGAGAGGCAGCTCAGCGCCCCTTTATTCTGCAGGACGGACTTCACCGCTTCGGTATGCCCCACCTCAAGAAAGGGTTTGAACCGCTTTCTGAACTTTTTCATGTAGGAGAGAAAGACATCCCGGGTGCCGGAGCCCTCTTCCCGGAAGATCCAGCGCTTGGACAGAAGCTCATCCATACCGTACTCTTCCTCCCGGACCAGGTTCTTATCGCCGGTGACCACGTAGAGTTCGTCCTTCCCCAGGACTTCCCGTTCAATTTCAGGGCTGGTATAGTCGGCTTCCACAAACCCGATGTCGACTTCGCCGTTTTCGATCATCTTCCCGATTTCTATGGTGTTGCCGGTGATCTTCTCAAGCTTCACCCCTTCGTATTGCTCCACAAACTCATACATGATCTGGGGGAGAATATAATTGGCAATTGAGGAAGAGGCCCCGACCCTGATGTCCCCCACCAGGTCCAGGTCCCGGAACATGGTCTCGCTCTCCTTAAGCCCCACCACCAGGGGTTCCACCATCCGGTAGAAATACCGGCCGTTCTCGTTCACCACCAGCCGTTTATGGATTCGGTCAAACAATTGTTTCCCCAACCGGTCTTCCAGGGCCTTGATGGCCATGGACACGGCGGACTGGGTCAGGCCGTAATCTTTGGCCACCTGGCTGAGATGCGGGGTTTTTACCAATGCCAGGAATAATTCTAACTGCCTCAGTGTCACGACAACGCTCTCCTTACCCTTATTAATTGTATTCCGGATTCCAAACCGCCTGGACCATATCACGGAAACGCATCGAGGCCAAGCTTATCGTTCAAAAAAATTGATCAGATTATTCAATTTAATAAATTCTGGCGGGTGTTTCATCGGCTATTCAACAGAAACGGAAAGGAGGCTGAGCCTCCCGGACTGAATCGTCCGGGAGGTGCGGCAAGCGGATTATACGATGCCTTTGGGCATGGGCGGCACCGGTTCACCGGCCAGGGTAAAGCCCCCGTCCAGGCGGAGAACGGAACCGGTCATGTAAGGGGCATCTTTTACCATAAAGTTAACCGCCTTCACCACATCTTCAATGGTGCCGGTACGGCCGGTCAGGGTATGGTTGATCAGGGATTCCTTTTCCTCATCAGTGAGCACCTCACGCCATCCCCGGGTTCCCTGGGCATGGCGGGTCTCAAACACACCGAGCATGAGTTCGTTGACCCGGATGCGGGGGGCGCCCATACGGGCCCAGGTTTCGGTGAGGGTGGTAACGGCACGGTTGGCAGCGGCATACCCATCGTTGAACACCAGGGCCGCAGGGCCAGTCCGCCCGACAATACCGGCAATGGAAGATAAATTGATGACCACTGCATTATCGGCAGCCTGCAGCAATGGGAATACGCTGTCGAACACCCAACGCTTGGCCTTGAGAGTGGTTTCGATTTCCAGGTCCCACTGGTCTTCCACATAGGCACCGTGGACCGTTGGCCACCCGCCCCGCTCGATGTTGTTGATCAGGATGTCCAGACGGCCGTGCTTATCCCGGATAAAATCGGCAACCTGCTCTACGTCCGCCAGGTCACGCAGGTCTGCGTTCAAGATATCATGGTCCGCCCCAGTGGCGGCAAAATCCGTTTCCATCTGCTCAAAGGCATCGTCCCAATCGTGGCGGGTCAGCACCCGACGCGCCCCCTGCCGGGCCAGGTCCAGACCGATGCCTTTGCCGATTCCTTTTAC
>JAKSBB010000198.1 GCA_022361315.1 Desulfobacterales bacterium | reverse complement strand
GAGGATGCGGTCGATCTCGGCGTCCCGGGCGACCGTGCGTTTGTGTTTCTGCTCTGCGACGCGTTCGTTAATGCGGTCCTTGACGTCGTCGACGGAGACGCGTTCGGTGAAGTTCAGCAGGTGGGGCCGACAGATGAGCAGCCAGCCGAGGATGGCGCCGCCGAGGTGGGCGGCCGAACCGCCGACGTTGGGGCTGCCGACCATGACCGAATACGTCTCGTAGATCAGCGCGACGGTGACGATGATCCAGATCTTCACGGGGACGACGAGGAAGACGAGGACCTGTTGGTGCGGGGCGATGCGGAGCATGGCCACGAGGATGCCGAAGGTGCAGGCCGAGGCGCCGATGAGGGTGTCGTTGATAGTGCCGTCGATGAGGAAGGGGACGGTGGAAGGATCGTCGACGGCCTGTCCGAGGCCGAAGAGGATCATGTAGAGCGCAACGCCGCTGATTCCGCAAAGCGTGTAGTAGCCGAGGAACCGCTTGGAGCCGAGGAACTGCTCGACGTAGGGCCCGAAGAAGAAGATCACCATCATGTTGAAGAAGATGTGACCGAACCCGGCGTGGAGGTACTGGTAGGAGATGACGCGCCAGACCTGAAACCCGGCGATGCCCTGTTCGAAGTTGAAGTTGCCCCAGGTCTTCAGGAAGCTCTCGCCGGATTGGGTGCGGCTGAAGAAGGCGTCGAGAAAGAAGACCGCAAAGTTGATGATGAGCAGCCAGAAGGTGTAGCTGCCGCGTCGGGGGGTTGGGATGCGGAACCCGCCGCCGCCCATGGAGCCGCCGCCGAAGCCACCGCCCCGCTGGGGGCCGCCGTAATAGGGTCTGTCATGGAACGCCATCGCAGTATTCTATCGGCCGGTTGCGAGGGGTCGACCAAAGATATTCAGCAGTTTGCGGTGCTTAAACAGCAGGTAACCGGCCGCGGCCCCGCCGAGGTGGGCGGCCTCTCCGCCGGCGTTGCCGCGGTCGGAGTGTCCCCAGAAGATCACGGCGTAGACGGCGACGAAGATGAGGATGAACGAGACCTCGCGCAGCTTGGCGGGGAACAGGCCGAACACGAGGACCTGCGCGTCGGGGGCCATGACGGTGACGGCGATGAGCACGCCGAAGACGCCGGCCGAGGCGCCGACCAGCGGCGTGACGGGGTGGCTGACCAGCCAGCCCGCCGCCCACAGGCCGCAGTAGCCGATGGGCCCGGCGATGCCGCACAGCAGGTAGAAGCCCAGGTACCGGCGCGCGCCCAGGAACATCTCCACGATGCGGCCGAACATGTAGAGCATGAACATGTTGAACAGCAGGTGGACGAGGTTGGCGTGGATGAACTGGCAGCCGATGAAACGCCAGACCTGCAGGTTCTGGATGGCGGTGGCGGCGGAGAAGTGCAGCCAGTAGTGCGCCCAGCCGATGTACTGGTCCTTCATCACGATCTGGTCG
>JAKSBB010000161.1 GCA_022361315.1 Desulfobacterales bacterium | reverse complement strand
CCGGTCCAGCATTAATCCGGAGGCCGGGGCAATGGTATCCAGCGGTTCCCTGATCTTCCCCGATAAAGACGCTTCCAGATCGGCCAGGGAAATGCGCCCCTGGCCCAGGGCAATCAACTGCCCCATCATCAGGCGGACCTGGTGGCGCATAAATCCTTTTGCAGTCACCCGGTACACCCAGGTGCGGGATGGAAAAAAACTTGCGGTTATCCGGGTATTGGGTTCAATCCGGCTTTCCCGTATGTCCCGCCGGGTGGTTGTCTGTTCCCCCGGACGGGTGCAGTAGCGGACGAAATCATGGGCGCCGGTAAACCGTTCCGCCCCTTCGGTCATGAGAGATATATCCAGATCCTCACGGAAATTTGCCATAAAAGGCGCGCAAAACGGATGGGGTTTTTCACCGAAAGAAAAGAGATATTGATATGTTTTGGTTTTGGGTGCCTGGATGATGTTGAACGCCGGTCCCACGGCGTTGACGGACAAGGCTCTGATGTCCGGCGGAAGATTGTGATTCAGATCTGCAAGCAATGCTTCAGGATCAATTTCCTGTTTCATGAAAAGCTCAAAGGCTGCATCTCCGGCAGACACCATGGCATCTGTCCGGCCGGCCCCGAGTATTTTAAAATCCTCATGCCCCAGAATAAAGGCCAGGGTCTTCACCACCATAGATTCAACGGTTTTCACCCCTGGCTGCCGCTGCCATCCGTGAAACCGGAACCCCAGATACTGGATATGCACCAGATAATAATTCATAGCCTGCCTATATCAGCCCCAGGCAAGATATGACAAGCCGTTTCTGTGTACACTATAAATAGATGTTTGATTTTTTTCCGGTTTGAGGGTACGGAAAGTAGATTATATTAATTTAGATGAAAACCTGGAGACTGCATGAACCATCGTCCGTTCGTTATCGGAATTGCCGGAGGCACCGGCTCGGGAAAAACGTATCTTTGTGATAAACTCTCTCACCAGCTGGGAGAGGAGAACACCGTCTGTATAGAAGTGGATGCCTATTACAGGGATTTATCCGGTACTCCCATAAGCGAACGCACAGCCGTTAATTTTGATCACCCCGACTCTCTGGAGACAGATCTACTGCTCTCTCACCTGAAAGCCCTTGCCCGGGGTAAAACAGTGCCCAAGCCGGTATACGACTTTACCACCCATACCCGGACCGACCGGACCATTACGATCTCTCCCAAACCCTTCATTCTGGCGGAAGGCATATTGCTCCAGGCCCTGGACGGCATAGACGATCATCTGGATTTTACCATTTACCTGGACGTCCCTGCGGATATCAGGTT
>JAKSBB010001192.1 GCA_022361315.1 Desulfobacterales bacterium | reverse complement strand
TTGAACACATCCGGATGCGCCTTTTCCACTTCATCAAACAGGATTACGGAATAGGGGTGCCTTCTTACGTATTCGGAAAGCTGGCCCGCATCGTCATACCCGACGTATCCCGGAGGGGATCCGATGAGCTTGGAGATGGAATGGGGCTCCATATATTCCGACATATCCAGTCGGAAGAGCGCCTCTTCATTTCCAAAGAGAAATTCCGCCAGGGCACGGGCCAGTTCGGTTTTTCCCACGCCTGTGGGTCCCATGAAGATAAAGGTGCCGATGGGCCGGTCCTCGGGCTGCAGGCCGGACCTGGCACGGCGCACGGCATTGGATACGGCATCTATGGCCTTTTCCTGACCGATGACCCGGCGCCGGATATGGGATTCCATTTTCACCAGCTTCTCCTGCTCCCCCCGCAGCATTTTGGACACCGGAATTCCGGTCCACGATGAGACCACTTCAGCCACATCCCCTTCCTCCACATCTTCCTTGAGCATCTGCCGGGTTTCCTGCAGGCCCGCAAGATGTTGTTTCTTTTCTTCAAGCTCTGCATTCAGGCGGGCAACCTCTCCGTATCGGATCTGCGCCACCTGTTCCAGGTCACCGTTACGCTCCGCCATCTGGGCTTGGGTCTGGAGACGGTCAATCTCCTCCCGGATGCCGGAAATATCACTGATCAACGTCTTTTCATTGTCCCAATGCAGCTTGAGGGGGCGGATTTCTTCCGCCAGATCCGCCATCTGCTGCTCCAGAGCGGCAAGCCGCTCCCTGGAAGCGGCATCCTTTTCCTTGATCAGGGCCTGGCGCTCTATTTCCATTTGAGTAATCCGCCGCTGGATCTCATCAATGGCCCTGGGCATGGAATCGATCTCGATCCTGAGACGGGAGGCGCATTCATCAATGAGGTCGATGGCCTTATCCGGCAGAAAACGGTCCGCGATATAACGGTTGGAAAGCGTCGCTGCCGCCACAATGGCCGAGTCTTTAATCCGGATACCGTGATGTACCTCGTATTTTTCTTTCAACCCCCGGAGAATGGATATGGTGTCTTCCACGGTGGGCTCCTTGGCCAGCACCGGCTGGAACCGTCTTTCCAGTGCCGCATCCTTTTCTATATACTTGCGGCACTCGTCCAGGGTGGTGGCCCCTACGCAGCGCAGGCTGCCCCTGGCCAGGGCCGGTTTGAGCATGTTGGAGGCATCCACAGAGCCTTCGGCAGCCCCTGCCCCCACCACAGTGTGAAGTTCATCTATAAACAATACGATTTCACCTTCAGCCGCTTCAACCTCCTTGAGAACGGCCTTGAGCCGGTCTTCAAATTCCCCCCGGAACTTGGCACCGGCCAGCAGCGCTCCCATATCCAGAGCCACCACCCTGCGGTTTTTCAAGGAATCCGATACGTCCCCTTCCACGATCCGCTGGGCAAGCCCTTCAACGATGGCAGTCTTACCCACCCCCGGCTCACCGATGAGTACAGGGTTGTTTTTCCTGCGCCGGGACAGCACCTGGACAATCCGCCGGATCTCCTCGTCCCGGCCAATTACCGGATCCAGCTTTCCGCTACGGGCCAGCTCCGTCAGATCCCGGCCGAATTTCTCCAGGGCCTGATACTTATCCTCGGGATTCTGGTCCGTCACCCTGTGATTGCCCCGGATATCCTTCAGCACAGCCAGTATGCTGTCCCGGGTTACCCCTGCAGATGTCAAAATCTCAGCAGCAGTGCCCCGCCCCCGGGTAAGGCTTATCAGTATATGCTCCAGACTGACGTACTGGTCAGTCATCTTATCCGCCTCTTTTAAGGCCTGGTCCAGCATGGTTCTGCCCTCGTTGGACAGATAGGGAGCCGCCCCGGAGACCTGGGGCCGGCGAGCCAGGGCGTCATCAATATGCCGTATCAAATCAGCGGGGCTGACCCCGATTTTATTTAAAACAGATACCGCCACCCCCTGGGCGTCCCCCAGCAAGGCGGCTAAAAAATGAATCGGGGATATGGCCTGATGCCCGCGTTCAACAGCCAGCGTTTGCGCCTGCTGGATGAGTTCCTGGGATTTCACTGTAAATTTTTCAAGGTTCATTGGCTACCTCCAAAATAATCTTACATTATCTTTTCTTCATTTGACGATAAAGTAATACTCCAATTTTCACCGTCAATATCTCACTTGATATTATTTCAGAAACAGCGTATTCTTTTTCTTCAACTGATTCCCCCGCATTGACAACTCCCACCCTGTGGTATACTTTTAGGCATTGTTAATCCTCGTTAAGGATAGATGTGTCTATGGACAGCCAAAAATTTAAAATTGTCAGAGCCCGCCTGGAAAAAACCCAAAAGGAACTGGCCCAGTTACTGGGCATATCAGTCAAAGCCATCCACAGCTACGAGCAGGGATGGCGGAAAATCCCCCACCATGTGGAGCGCCAATTGCTTTTCCTCCTGTCACGTGTCATCGGCGGGGACAATACGCCGAATTGCTGGGATTTGAATAATTGCCCTGAAAACAAATTGGCCAAATGCCCGGCCTGGGAATTTAAATCCGGAGATCTGTGCTGGTTCATCAACGGCACCAAATGCAGCGGGGAAGCCCACAACTCCTGGGAAAACAAGATGGAAGAATGCAGAACCTGCAATGTGTTTTTAACCTTCTTTAAAAATGAAGAGGAAATTATATCCAATGACTGAGTTTATCATGGCCAACCCCGCCGTCTGCCATACGGAGCGGGAAACCATGTCGGAACAACGCAAGGCACTGCCCGGGGCAATCAACGATATCATGAAATCCCTGGAGGATGAGTCCTGTTTCGCCCATATCGGAGACGAACCCATCCACTTTTCCACCTCGGTGAAAGAGATGATCGACCTATTCAGGGAGATCCTGTTTCCCGGCTACTTTTCCAATGAAAAGGTGGATTCTGCCAATCTTCCCTATCACATGGGACAGTCCATATCCCATCTGTACGACATTTTATCCGAGCAGGTGATCCACGTGCTGCGCCATGACTGCCTCCGCTACGACCTGGCCTGCAGCGAATGCGAACCCCGGGGCAACGACGTGGCCCTGAAGGTAATCCAGGCCATCCCCGAATTGCGCCGGTGCCTTGCGGATGACGTCAGAGGGGCATTTGACGGAGATCCGGCAGCCAAGAGTCACGACGAAGTGATTTTTTCCTATCCGGGCCTTTATGCCATCACGGTTCACCGCATCGCCAACATCCTTCACACCCTGAAGGTGCCCCAACTGCCGAGAATCATGGCAGAGTATGCCCACAGTCTCACCGGCATAGACATCCATCCCGGTGCCACCATCGGCAAACGGTTTGTCATCGACCACGGCACAGGTATCGTCATCGGGGAAACCTCAATCATCGGCAACAACGTCAGAATTTATCAGAACGTCACCATCGGTGCCCTGTCCCTGCCGCCGGATGCCGGTGAAAAACTCAGGTGGGCCAAACGGCATCCCACCATTGAAGACGATGCCATTGTGTATTCCGGAGCCACGATCCTGGGCGGAGACACCGTC
>JAKSBB010001290.1 GCA_022361315.1 Desulfobacterales bacterium | reverse complement strand
CGGCCAGCTGGGTCAGTCCCTTGTTCAACGCCTTGGCTTTCATGGGATCCTTGAGGATGACCCGGCGAAAATGCGCCGGGGCAAAATTGGGAATTCCCAAAAACTTCAAGGGTTCCTTGGTGGTGAAGGTATCCCCGATTTTAATGGTGCCGTGATTGTGGATGCCGATGATATCACCGGGATAGGCCTCTTCCACGTTGGAGCGCTCCTGGGCCATGAAAATAGTGGCATTGGCGATTCTTACATCCTTGCCGATGCGGTGGTGCCGCACCTTCATTCCTTTGGTGAACTTTCCGGAACAGATCCGGAAAAAGGCGATCCGGTCCCGGTGCTCCGGGTCCATATTGGCCTGGATCTTAAAGGTGAACCCGGAAAAGGCTTTTTCCATGGGGTTCACATCCCTGGAGGCCGTGGGGCGGATACCGGGTTTCGGTGCAATCTTTACAAAGGCGTCCAGCATCTCACGGACGCCGAAGTTGTTGATGGCGGATCCGAAAAACACCGGGGTCTGGGTACCGTTGAGGTAGAGATCCAGGTCAAAGGGTTCGGCAGCCACGGATATCAGTTCCACATCCTCCCGGAGCTGCTCGGCCTCGCTGTCTCCGATCAACTCACTCAGCCGGGGATCTTCCAGGTCCTGGATCAGTTCCCCGTCGTTGTCCTTTGGGGTATAGCCCGGGGAGAAAACCCCCAGTTCCTGCTTTTCAAGGTTGTACACCCCTTTGAACCGTTTACCCATACCGATGGGCCAGGTCAGGGGTACACATTCGATCTGGAGTTTGTCTTCGATGTCCTGGAAAATATCCAGGGGTTCCATACCCTCCCGGTCCAGCTTGTTTATAAAAGTGATGATGGGGGTATTCCGCATCCGGCACACCTCCATGAGCTTCTGGGTCTGGGGTTCAACCCCTTTGGCCGAATCAATGATCATCACCGCGCAGTCCACGGCCGTCAGCACCCGGTAGGTGTCCTCGGAGAAGTCCTTATGGCCCGGGGTATCCAGCAGGTTGATCTCATAATCCTTGTAATTGAACTTCATTACGGAGGAGGATACGGAGATCCCCCTTTCCTGTTCAATGGATAAAAAGTCGGATGTGGCTGCCCTGGCTGCCTTCCGGGACTTTACCGCCCCGGCCTGCTGGATGGCGCCGCCGAACAGCAGCAGTTTTTCTGTAAGCGTGGTTTTCCCCGCATCAGGGTGGGAAATAATCCCGAATGTTCTCCGTTTTTCAATCTCAGGCTGAAGTGTCGTGTCCAGCGGTTTTTCTTGTGTTTCTAAACCCATCGAAGTGATGTCCTCGTACAAATGCAAATTAAGGGTGGAAATCTATCAACATTCTGCAAGGGAATCAAGCCCCAAAAGCCACCCCTCACACAATAAACAATAATATCAGGTGATTATTAAAAGAAAAGAAGTTTAGGTTTTCCGCAACCCGTTTGAGATAAACTATTGATTAACACTGTTCACCCCCCGGAAAACCATGGCTGAAGCTAATTATCCGGCTCCTTGTCGTTGGCTTTCATTTTTTTAAGATCG
>JAKSBB010000936.1 GCA_022361315.1 Desulfobacterales bacterium | reverse complement strand
GCATCAGGATGCCAGATATTTGATCTTCGTTTCCACCACGGCCTGGGACATCCAGCAATCCAGCATCCATTCCAGTTGCCGGGCAAAGGCTTTTATCATCGGCCTGACATAGGCGGAACTTTTTTCAAACTGCAGATGGTAAATGTATTTTAAAGAACTGCCGGAGGCGGACTGCACCCGGGCCTCTTCAATCTCAACCCCCTTGAAGAGACGTTGGATCTGTTTAAAGCTTCCCTTGAATACACTGCCCTGAACCCGCAGCAGGGTCAGAATATCATCGTAGTCAAACCGGGCCTTGTGACGCAGGGACAGCAAATAGATAAACACATCCATTTCTTCCTGAAATACGTTGTCTGCATGGGGAACCATATTGTCACGTTTACGCCATTTTATGCCCGGGACATGACGGGAATAGGCCTTGGTGGTAATCCGCCGGTTCAGCCGGTCGGAAAATGCCGGCTGAATCCAGTTGGCATCCACCACAATGGTGACAGGATCTGCAAAGGCTTCCGGATAGTGAAGATTGATGGCATGATTCTTCTTTCCGGAGGCCTGAGGATACTCCACTTCATATGAGCCCTCCCCGCCTGCAAGTACGCCCGGGCGCAGTGCTGTGGTGACACCGTCCGCCACCTTATAAACGCCCACAATTTCCTGAAGCCCGTACCTGGCTTCCTTTTCAGGATGATAGATGGGCAAACGCTCCCGGGTACCGTCATAGAGGATGGGCTCAGCAGCCGCTCTTTTTAAATTTTCCACAGGCACGGCAAAGGGTACAAAGATATCCTTGTTCACCACCAGTTTGGCCGGCCAGTTCTCAGAAAGATCCAGGCAAATGGTAAACTGCTTCCAGGTCTTTGACATCTCCGGCACATCAATGTGCATGAAAAGATCCTGGGAGGGGAAGTGGAAGAAGAACCTGGATTCCTGAATGGGATGCATCAGAGGTTCGGTATCCGCCTTACTGCTCTTCTCACTCTGATTTCCGAAACTCACCGCGCAAGGCGTCCCTTTGGTATGCTCATCCACCCGCTCATCAAAGGTAATAAAGGCGGATTTCACATGGGTTTTTAAATTATCCCAGACATAGAGAGAATTCTGGTAATCGTTCAGATAATCAATGTGGAGAGAAAGCCGTTCAATTTCATCCCTGCGTTTGTACATGGAACCGAACCGGATCATCAGCCGGTACCCTTTGGAGGGAAGCAGGATGAGCTTGGCTCCCACCTGTTTGATGGGCAGAATCCTTAAATCCTCCATGGTCCGGTAAAGCGCAGCATCCCCTTTATCCGTTTTGAGCACGAACTCCGTTCCTTTAGGGAATTCCGCCTTATCCTGGAGGTGCCCCGTAATTTCCGCCTGTAAAATTCCCATGGAGGGAATCGGGGAAAGCAGAAATGAAAAAATCTGCTGGAAGAGACGGAGTCTTGCCGAGGTAATATTCTTGGTACCTGCAATATGGGTCCGGGCCGAAAAAAAGGCCATGGCCTCAATCAGCCGTCTGACATCCGGATCTTCTCTGTCCAGGGATATCCCGGTATGTTCAGAGGCGTAGGAGATCCGGAAGTTGTCCAGATCGTTCATGGCCTCCAGAAAGGCTTTGTAAAGTTTGTCGTTGTAATCCATTATCCGATATTATCCAATATTAACCAGGCTGCCGCTGATGGAACAGGTGGAATCACTTTCAAGGCTTGCGGTACTGCCCGAAAGACTCAGGGTGCCGTCGGCTTCAACACTTACCGACGCCCCTGCAACACTGGCACTTGAAGAACCGGAAAGCGTGGCGCTGGAACCTGCATCCAGGGAAACATTGGAGTCAGCGCTGCCGCTGATGTTGGTACCGGAAACGGTGACATCTCCGTCACTGCCGGTCACGGTCACTTCACTGCCGGTGAGGCTCATGGAGGAGTCTGAACTGGCCGTCAATTTGGCGGAGGAACTCAAGGACATGTCATCTGTGGACGAGACACTGAACTTGGCCTCGCTTTCAAAGGTTGTGTCGTCGGAGGACGAGCAGGAAATGGTTTCCGCATCCACCACAAAATCCTTGCAGGAGATGGTGATGCTCTCCGAGGTCTGGGTGATGGTGCTGGTTTCGTCACTGCCGGCACAGGTGGTGGTAATATTGGTACCGTCAAACACCATGGTCTGGGTGATACCGTCATCATCATTCTCAACCGTAACTGTAACGCCGTCGGTTTTATGCAGTTCTATTTTACATACTAGACTCATGGCAATCGCTCCGTTTAACAGGTTCCCTAGTTGATGAGAAAGGAGTTCATGATCGAATCAAAGACCATGTTCAGGGACCGTTTCTCATCCTTGAGCACACACCTGATCTTAAAAGACAGCTGAAACAAGGACTTGGAATCCACACTTTCAATTTCCTGGACCGTCAGCCGGGGTTCGTAGGTCTCTATGTTCTTGACCACCTCCTGCATAACGATCTTGATGATTCCCTCCTTGTTGTTGAACTCATTTAAATCCCTGATGCCGAAATCTTCCAAAAGGCTGCCGTAGTTCTTCTTGGTGTTGAGGATATTGTTCAGGTTCACAATAATATCCTCGTAGGTATCCGTGGAAAGCTTACGTTTTTCCGACGGAATAAATTTGTTCATAAAAGCCATGGCAGTCGAATCCTTCCTATCTCCAGTAGAGGAAACACTCTACACCTTCAAGCTGTTCCCGCTTGTAAAAGGACAAAGACAGGTCCCGCAGGGCGTAGTCCCACTCTTCTCCCTCCACAATCTTGAAAAATTCAACCTCTGCACCGAATGAATGCTGGAACGGCGGCCGCTTCACCTTTTTAAGGGGGAGGCCGGGCAGGGAAATCCGATGAATCATGGAAATCCGGGACATGCTCCCCAGCTTCAGATCCGACAGGTCCAGCTGATCCCCCACATGGGCTTTCTGGATCAGGAAATAGGCCTCCTGGGCAGACCGGATCTCTGGGGGCAGATCCAGATAGAAAATACCGTCCTTGTACCCAAAGGAGAGGTAGGGCGTCTTGGATTCCATCATCTTCATCTGCTGAATCAGGGGATTGGCCAGCCGGTTAAGACAAACCGCCAGCTGATCATGCTTGTAGACCTGAGTGGCATTTTCAGGAATCATCTTTTTGTAATAGCAGATTTCGGTATAGAAATCGTTCAGCGCCTCGTAAAGCATGTAGGGATGGCAATGAATCTGGGCCTTGATGTTTGCCAGAAGCCGCTGCATTTTAAGGCTGCCCTTCATGCAGGATTTGATGCTCATCAGGGCATCCCCGCTCAGATATCCCGAGGCTTCCATGGCAAGGTTGTAGTGAAAAAACTCCAGCACCTCGATGAGTTCATCCAGTTTTTTACCGAAAAACGGGGTGGTCCCCATCTGGAGCAAAGGGGGGATGTATTCATCGGACAGGGTCCACACATCGTCCGGACTCTTTTCAAATACGGCAAGCTTTATGGACTCATAGACCCCCTGGGTACTCTGCTCGGAGGAGAGCACCAGGTCGTAATAGGTTTTGGGAACTTCCGGCGCACTGTCCTGCCATCCGTCACTCTCATCTTCCCTGCGCCGTTTTCCTTTCACAAAATGGCAGTATACCGACACCTTGGTGCTTCCAACGAGACCTAAGTTAAACGGGGATACCCGGGTATTCTCAGGGATGTTCAGCTGAATGCCCGCAGTCATGACAAGGTTCATCCGACTGATGGACAATACCCCTTCCGAAATCAGGGATGCGTTCCACTCCAGGTGACTGACCCCGAAAAAGGGCAGTCCCATCGCCTTGAACCGGAGTACAGTATCCCTGAGTAATGCCTCTTCCTGGGCAACAAAAAACTGCGGCAGAATGCTCTGCCCCATTTTCCAGTGAACCCTTGCCAGTGTGTCTACCATCGGTATCATTGCCTTACATCAAAAT
The DNA here is from genome assembly GCA_022361315.1 of Desulfobacterales bacterium. The sequence continues at coordinate 999 of JAKSBB010000936.1, read as the reverse complement.
GTTAAAAATTTCATGGGTTCCCCGGGCATTGCAGCAATGCCCGGGGAAATACAGATATTACATGGTGGGGTTAGCTAACTGGCACGCCCCATTTTTTCACAAACTTATCCGTATCAGATACGGCCACATGGAGATCCTGCTCGGACTCGGCGGGCATGATACTGACGTTCAGGTGAAAATTCAGCGGGTTGCGGACTTCCATGGAGGGCTGGGTATCAATGGTGAGCACCAGATCCCCGCCGGAGGTTTCAACAAGTCCGGAAAGATCGGCTTCATTGGCGTGGAAGGCCTTGTAGTATTTTTTGTTGGCATTGTCGTATTTGTATACGTTGAACTGGAAGGTCACTTCGGTGCTGTCCAGGGTATTCAGGGTCAGCCCGGCCACGTTGGTCTGGTAGGTATTGGACACCTTCGCATCAAAGGTGATGCCATGGGCATAACCGCCTTCCCAGTATACGGAGGACATTACGCCCACAACAGAAACCTTGTCACCAGCGATGTCAGTGGGATCTGTTACGCCGATATCTGCTGATAATTCGGTATCACCGATTTTGAAGGAAGTGATGTGTCCCACCAGGTCCTGAACGTCTTTAACAAAGTTGAATCCCTGCTCTACACTGCATTCATAACTTAATGCGGCCATTGTCTTTCTCCTTTTTTATTTTTTAAGCGTCAACCTCTTTTTAGGGGTTACGGGGTTTGCGCGTCTAACCAAGTCTTGCGTCCAGCTTCAGTTCCACATCCATACCCTCAAACTGGATATGGGGCAGAATTGATACGGCGCAGTCATACCAGCCGATCATGCCGGGCCGTTCTTCAACATCAACGGAATATGCCTTGAACGGATAATACTTGAGGGTGGCATCATCGGGATTCACAATGGTGGTGACGTATTGTGAAATCCAGTTGCTCAAAGAATCCTTGATGTAGGTGGCATCTGCCGAGCTGCCGATATTGTCCCGCATGATGCACTTGATATAGTGGGCGATACGGGTAATG
>JAKSBB010000288.1 GCA_022361315.1 Desulfobacterales bacterium | reverse complement strand
ATATCTCTAACCGGGAGTATCTCGGGTTTGCAGGACCGGCGGTATCACCACAGGTTCCCGGTGGTATGGATTTGCGGCATATGGACCCCGAGAAGATGAAACGGATGATCCGGGCCATGGAAATGATGCAGCGGCAAAGGGGGCAGCAGGGGATCCCGATGCCCCCGGCAGGCAGTTGACCGGGGGCACTGCGATGGTACTTTGCACAAAATTTGGTACTTTAGTGCGAGTTGACTTGTAAACAAAGGGAGTCTATATTGTTATTCATACAATTTTAATAACCGGTACGAGGCTTGAACTGTTTCCGCACATACGAAAAAGCGTATCGTAAGTGCTTAACAAACTAAGGGTCTGTTTTTGTTTGTTAAGCAAGGGAGATGGGAAAATGAAGAGAATAATTTGTAGTCGTCTCTTAATGATGTTTGTCGGTGCGGGGCAGGTGAGCGCCTCTGCAATATATATCGATACATATGGCGACAACGACAATAACCTGACATACATCCGGGGACTGGTGTCCCAGTGGTTCCTTACGGAATACGATTTTGTGTTTGATGCCACCAGTCTTGATGAGTATGCCAAAGTCGACTTTGATGAAGACGGTACGACAAGTTCCGACGGAAACCTGGTTCTCGAATATAACATGAACAATGAAGGTGAAAGCACGTCCGGATTCTGGAACACCACCCACACCGTAAATCTGTTCAGTGTAAAGGCCGGTAATGGAAATTCCGGTGGTGGATTCGCCCTCTACTGGCTTGGAAACGAAAATGATCCCACAAATTCAGCATATTGGGGGGCGAGTGACGGTGCGTGGAATACCGCCGATGTCTATAACAGAGGCATTTCTCATCTTTCCACCTGGACGCTCACCGACGGTGATGATCCGCCCGCCGGACAGGTACCGGAACCTTCCACCATGCTGCTTTTTGGGCTTGGGATTCTGGGGCTGGCCGGATTTGGAAGAAAACGTCTGTCATAGTTTAAAGATTTAGCGAAACAAAATACAAAAACTTCATGGAACGATGGTAGAATCACCCATCGTTCCATTTTTTTTGCAAGTCTTTATGGTGACCGTATTTGATTCTCAGTCGGCATCCCGCCACAAAAAATTACAATTCACCGCATTGATTTGAATGGCTTCCCGGGGTATAAAACCATGAGTCAGGCCATCGTGGTCTGTGTCTCAAATTTTTTATTCAGGGAGCTGCCATGCCCGACATCACCGTCACATCCTGGGGGCAATTACAGGAAGAACTGTTCAGCGGGTCCTGGAACGCAGATATCGACCGGTACCGCCCACCCTACGTTTTCCGGGGGCTGTCGGACGCCCAATACCGTCTGGAAACTTCCCTTACACGGCTTGGGGGACCCTATTGGCAGCTGGAAAAACATCTGCTGAGAAATTTCAGAAAATATGCCCAGGCTTCTGTTGCGGGGGAGCCGGATTCCTTCTGGCATCTGCTGACGGTGGCCCAGCATCACGGCCTGCCCACCCGGCTTCTGGACTGGACCTACTCTCCCTATGTGGCCCTTCATTTTGCCCTGTCCAGTCTGGATAAATTTGAAACGGACGGGGTGATCTGGTGTGTGAATCATGGTAAGGTCCATGAACTCCTGCCTGAGGTGCTGAGGGCTCAACTGGCATCGGAAGGGGCCCAGGCCTTCACCGTGGAATTGCTTACCGGTATTGCCCATGTGGAAAATGACTGCAGGCCCGGCGACCGGGCCTTTCACCAATATGTGGAAACCCTGACCCAGTTCGACGCCCTGGGGGAAACCTCCGAATTCCTGCTATTCTTTGAACCCCCATCCATAGATGAGCGCATCGTCAACCAATACGCACTGTTCTCAGTGATGCCCAATCCGAAACGGCTGGTGGATGACTGGCTGGCGGCTCATCCCGATCTCTTCCGCCGAATCATTATTCCGGCCGGTCTGAAATGGGAGTGCCGGGATAAGCTGGATATGTGTAACATCACCGAGCGGGTGTTGTTTCCGGGACTGGATGGCCTCAGTTCCTGGCTGCGCCGTCATTACAGCCCGAAAAATGTTGCGGAGTGATCCGGGGCCCATGCGTATCACCTATCTCGATTATCTGCCGGACGAACACCGCGACGCTGCCGTTGATATGTTTCTTGAGCTTCTCCATGAAAAATTTGTTCCCCTTCTGGGAAACGGAGACAAGGCCCGGCATATCCTGAGTGAGGGGATCAATCCGGCACAGTGTATTACGGCCATTGCCGATGATACCCTGGCCGGTGTGCTTGCCGTTCAGGAAGGGCGCGACAGCCTCATGAATCCCGGATTGGGATCGGTGATTCGTGCTTATGGCGTGTTCAGCGGGATGTTTCGAATGGCCGGGTTGATACTGCTGTACCATGATACGATGCCGGGGGAAGCCTACGTGGATGGTGTGGCCGTTGCCGACGGATTCCGGGGGAAGGGGATCGGCACCGGGCTTCTGGCCGCCCTTGAGGAACGGGCAATGGGCAAGGGGATGGAAACCATCACCCTTGAAGTCATTGATTCCAATCCCAGGGCGGAGGCCCTGTACCGGCGGTTAGGGTTCAGGACGGTCAGCACGGCAAAACTATGGCCCTTTAACCGGATCTTCGGGTTTCCGTTTAAAGCCTCACTTCTGATGGAAAAACCGCTGAACCCGAAGTTCTGATCTGTTATGCGAGAATATCCCGTCATCTGTGCCTGTTTCCTTCGGTTGTCCGCTGATACACTGACCCTAAATTTCATCTCAGGAGGCGCATATGGATCATCTCTTCTGGTACCCCGGCCACGACCTTTCATTGCCTGACATTGTCCGGGCAGACAACTGCCGGCTCTACGATACCTCCGGCAAATCCTATCTGGACCTGGAGTCCGGGGTCTGGTGCACCTGCATCGGCCACGGGCGGTCGGAAATTCTTAAAACCATAACGGAACAGGCTGCTGCGCTTGCCCATACCGGATTCGGGTTTGCCGCACCCCGGGTGAATGCGGCTGCCGGCGACGTTCTGGCCCTGCACGGGATGGATGGGGGCAGGGCGGTTTTCCTGTGCTCCGGCAGCGAGGCCGTGGAATTCGGCATCCGGGTGGCCCGGGATGCTTTAGGAGATCTCCGCTGCCTGACCATGGCAGATTCCTATTTCGGGGCTTACGGTGCAGCTAAAGATAAGGACCGGTGGACCCTGTTTGACTGGCATCCCTGCCGGGACTGTGAACGGTCGGAATGCGATGACAAATGTACCCACTGGGCCGCTGTTCCCATTCATCAAATCAATTTCTTTGTTTTCGAGCCCGGAAGTGCCGGAGGGCTGGTGGGATTTCCTCCGGTGCAACTCGTACGGTCCATCATGGATACCATCCGGAATAACGGCGGCCTGGTCATGGTGAACGAGGTGACCACGGGGATGGGGCGGACCGCCCGCTGGTTCGGCTACGAACATTACGGCATCCGGCCGGATATTGTCGCCATGGGCAAAGGCCTTGGTAACGGCTACCCGGTCTCAGCCACTGCCGTATCCGAAAAGATTTACGGGATGCTTCCCGATAGAACCATTGCCTATGCCCAGTCCCACCAGAATGATCCGTTAGGGGCGGCCATCGTCGCCACCGTTATCCGGGTGATCCGGGAGAACGGATTGATCGAACGGGCCGGGCGGCTTTCCGAAATACTTTTCACAGGTCTTGACCGTGTGGGCGCTGCAACCGGCCGGATAAAAGAGATCAGAGGCCGGGGCCTGATGGTGGCCGTTGAATTAAACGGGGACCCGGGGACGACGGCCAAGATCCGGCAGGCCCTTCTGGATAATGGATTCGTGGTGGCCCAAAGGCCCGGCCTGAATGTGCTGAGATTGGATCCGGCCCTGACCATTTCCCGGGAGGATCTTGAGGGTTTTATCCGGACACTGGAAGCGGTTTTGGAGACGGTTTGAAAAAGGGGATCAGGGGATCACCTGGAAAACAGCCGATATAATTCTGGGGTTTCTGCATCCCGGACATTTCCCCGGCTTTTTAAAGGTATTCCGTTGCCGGAATTCAAACCCGCAGTTCCGGCAGCAGCAGGGGGTGATCTTTAGACGCTTTTTTCTGCGCTTCAACGACTTCTGGATGGCGGCCAGGTGATGGGGCACATCCTTCTCCATAATCCGCACCGCCTGGGAGATCTCCCTGGCAGTCATGGGTGTTTTTTCGAGCAGTGAGATGATCTCCTGCCTGATGGTCTGGCTGCGTTGGATGTTCATGGTGAGGAGGATACACCGGACAGGCCTGTCAGGTAAAACAGATTTACACTTTTTTATGGGGCGGTAATAAGAAAATGAGTGTAAACTCGATGGGTAAGAGACACAGATAAGGAGGTGAGATATGCCGAATCCGATAAGCCTGGTAACCAGCGGTTTAAAACTTGCCGGCGGTAGAGCCCTGCTGCGGTTCGCCGGCTGGGCCGGGGTGGCAGTGGCCGTAGGAGAAGTGGGCTGGTTTGCTGCCAAAAAGGGAAAGATCCTGGAACGCTTCACCCATTATTATTGTGAAGAGGGTGAGGT
>JAKSBB010000824.1 GCA_022361315.1 Desulfobacterales bacterium | reverse complement strand
CCTGGGTAAAATCAAAGGCTATTTTGATTACGGGATATTCTCTGCCATCCAGGTGGCCGGCATCATTGCCCTTCGGGATTGCGACGAGACCATTCCCGAACTCTGCAATGTGTATGAAACCCGGAGAGATGTCCTCTGCTCCGGTCTGAGGCGCAACGGCTGGGAGATTGAAAACCCCAAAGCCGGTATGTTTGTCTGGGCAAAAATCCCCGAACCCTATGCCCAGATGGGTGCCATGGAGTTTGCCATCCAGCTCATGAATAAAGGGAATGTGGCTGTGGCACCGGGTACCGGATTTTCAGAGGAAGGGGAAGGGTATGTGCGGCTGGCCCTGGTTGAAAACGAAGAACGCCTTCGTCAGGCAGTGCGTCAGATGAAAAAAGCCATGGAACAGATGACAGTATAGCCGAACCTGTTCTAACCTGAATTTGTATTCAAACAAAAAGCCTTTTGATCCCAATTATAATGGGTCAAAAGGCTTTTTTACGGGTGTAACTATTCTACCTGAAAACCGTCTGTGGCGTCGGTATTCTTATCATTAATGAGATCCGATGCATCATCATTCTTTCCTGACCCGAAATCCACCGGTGCTACCGGTTCATTCACAATGGGTTGAACCAGGGCATCTATCATCTGCCACCCCGTATCATCCCACAGATTGACCCTGCTTTCTGCAGGCCCGTTATACTGAACCGTTCCGATGGGCAGCGCCCGGGTTTCCCCCGCTGTGCCCACCACGTCGATACCTTCAAATATCAGAATACCGTGGCTGCCCTGGCTTCGTGTTCCCTTCTGGGTGATGTACAGGTTCAGTTCCCAGTCCGATGCCTTATAAATCCAGTCCGGTCTGCCGGAAAAGGAATTTCGAGGTTCAGGCAGCTCTGTTTGAGATGGTTGAGGTGGGGCAGTCGGTTGCGTTACCACAGGTTCAGGTACCGGCTGGGGTGAGGGTTGGGGTAAAATATCTTCAGGATTCCCCCCGGCCCAGGCCGTGCTGAACAATCCCATTACCAGAAGTAGTCTGAAAACAGTCCTGACAACTCCCATTCAATAGCCTCCTGAACCCAAGTTTACCAATGAAATCCTTGGTCAATTCTTTAAAATCCGGTAGATCACACTAAATGAATTTTGCAAATGAAGTCAAGACATACTTAAGAATATCTATTTTATGGCACACTGAATAATTTCAACAGTCCGGTCCACGGACAGAGTGCCTGTATTTAGAATGAGATCGTAGTTGGCAGGATCGGCAGCATCGCAGTTAAAATAACGTTTGACAAAGGCAGTTCGGTTGGCATCGGTACTCACCACCAGTTTATGAGCATCATCAAAGTTCATATCCCGGGTATGCTGAATATGTTCCCGCCGTACGGATTCAGGGGCAACAATCCGGATCTTCAGTGCCGCCACCTTTTTCAGGGCGCAATTGGCACCTCTGCCCAGAATAATGGCATTACCGTGTTTGGCAATGGTGTTCAGAATTTTAAGAAGCAGCTTTGAGTATTCGTCCGGCCAGAGATGGTGTTCGTGGACCAGGCTGGCCACAATGTCATCCACCACGTTCATGGCTTTTTCATCCAGGGTTTCTAACAGGGTTCTGGAATTCTTGGATGTTTCAATCATGGTTTCAAGGATCTCGTTGTGAAAGAGATCAAATCCCGTGGCCTCAGCCAGTTTTTCCGCTACTTCCTGCCCCTGGCTGCCGCATTCCCTGGAAATGGTTATGGTTCTAAGGCTTCTAATCTCCCGGGGTGGATCCTGCTTAGATAATTCCCACCGCCGCATCTGTTCATCGATAATTTTGTGGATGGATCGACTCATGGATATCTCCTTTCCCCATTGCCGGCAGGCGGATGAAGGGTGGAGAAAGGAGGCAGGCAACAGGTTTTGATGAATAATATTCACATAATAAATAAAATTCATATTTAAATCAATCCATAAGCGGAGATATTCTAGCTTTTGATACCCAGATGGCGGCACATCAGTTTTCCTAAAAATCGACGGACCGGTTTTTTATCTGTGATGATCAGATCTTCAAGGCGGTCCGGGTAGCGGGTCAGCCTGCGGCATCCGCCGTCCGTTACCAGACAGGTATCCGAATGTCTGAACCCGCCGATATCCGGAATATAAATACCGGGTTCGATGCTTATTACCATATTTTCTGCCAGAACGTCGCTGCTGCCCCTGGCCACCCAGGGGCCTTCATGATTGCCCAGGCCGATGCCGTGTCCGGTGCGGTGAAGCAGATAATCCCCATAGCCTTTCTCCTCCAGAAACGCGACCACTGCCTGATCAATGTCATGGCAGCCGATACCCGGACGGACCATGGATGATGCCAGTTCCCGTGCCGCCATCATATCATGAAAAATGTCCCGTTCTTCCGGGGAAGGCCTGTGATGGAAATAGGTTCGTTCTACTTCGGCGGCGTAGCCGTTTACCCTCAGGTAGGATATTGCCACGATGGGACCTTTCCCCATCCGGTCATCGATTTCCGGTATACCGTGGGGCTGTGCACTGAAAGGTGCCGGCCATGAAGCGGTCAGAAATGAGGATGCCATGGGGTCATACGCCGTATCCCGGATAACTTTGGCCTGAAGTGATTTTGAGCGGGAAAATATTTCCACCACCGTGGCGCCGTCGTAACTGGTCTTGATGATTTCCCTCATCCCGAGATCTGCCCAGGATGCGGTTTCCTTAATCATCGTAACTTCATCCGGTGTTTTAACCTTCCGCATCTCTTCAAGAACCGGGCTGATAACAGTTTCAACCGAATTGATCTTTCCCAGTCTTTCTGCAGATATGTCCGGTTCCACCCCAAGGCAGTATATTCCGTCCAGGCATGCGCCCAGAATTTCAGCCCACCCTGCACCTGACGGCGCGGGAAACTCATCATACACCCTGACGGAACCGATTCCTGCTTTCTCCATGTGAGCGCCTTCCAGTTTGGGTACAATAAGTATTGGATCTGATGTTTGCCGGATCAGGATGAAAAAGGGCCTTTCCTCCGGTACAAAGGTGGCACCGGTGAGATAATAAATCCCTTCGGTGGTGCTCACCAGAAAGGCATCCAGATTGTTTTCCTTCAACTGCCCGGCCAATTGTTTCCGCCTGTCTTTATACGAGGAAAGAGAAATCATAGTCATACCCTTAATAAAATTAAATTTATTTAATACTGTTAAGTAAATTTAATATTCTTTAATTTTAAATTTGTCAATCCGGAACCTTTCCGGTATAAATCCCCCAATGACCACCCGAAGAGAAAAATTAAGACAAGCCACTGTTGAGGAAATAAAATCCCTTGCCTGGGATTTGCTGGGACAGAACCAAACCGTCACCATCCACAGCATTACCCGGCAGATGGGGATGACGGCACCTGCCTTTTATACATATTTTAAAAACCGGGAAGCACTTATGGCGGAACTGGTCAGGGATGCGCTGGAAGCCTTTTATACGGCGTTGACTGCACCTTTCTCCCGGAAAGAAAAACAGGATATATCAACCGTTATCTTCACCACATTTGTACGATACCGGCAGTGGGCCGTAACAAACCCTTCCGCCTTCTCCCTGTTTACGGGACAACCGGTTTCAGGCCTGAGTGCGGATAGTCGTGCAGAAGCCGAATTGGCTGAACGGGGATATAAACTCTTTTTCGATTTATTTGAACGGGCTGAACAGGAAGGGGTGCTTATTCTGACGGAAGCAGATTTTTCTTCAGATTATTTGAAAATGCTGACAGCAGTGAAGGAAAGACTGAAATTATCTGCCGATATCAATCTGATCCATATGGTCATTCAGGTAACAGGGCTGGTGCACGGTATGATTTCCATGGAATTGTCCCGGCGCTTTGACGGGTTGATAGAAAACCCGGAACTGCTGTTCTCATCTCAATTGTCCGATGTCCTGAAACGGGCCGGTTTCATAAACAGAGTCTCATAAAAAAACCGCTGCCGGAAAAATAACCGGCAGCGGTTTTGAACAGATAATACCTGGATACTTAAATCAGCCCGTTAGTCGCCTTATTAATAATCTAAAGAAGACGCCTCCAGGGCATGTTTCTGGATAAAGTTCCGGCGGGGTTCCACCTCTTCACCCAT
>JAKSBB010000423.1 GCA_022361315.1 Desulfobacterales bacterium | reverse complement strand
TTTCCCTTGAGGGTCGTTTGTACGGTGCCCCCTCATGGGCGTTAAAGGGAATCAGGTTCACCTTGGCCCGTATGGGTGTCAGCAGCTTCACCAGGCGGCGGGCATCTTCAGGAGCATCATTGACACCTGCCATGAGGATGTATTCAAAGGTGATCTTTTTCCGGGGTTTCATGGAGAAGTTGCGGCAGGCTGCAAGCAGATCCTCAATAGGATATGTTTTATTGATGGGCATCAGCTTTGATCGGGTCTCGTTGTCCGTGGCATTGAGGGAGATGGCCAGGTTGACATCGGTATCCAGACCGAGCTGGGGGATCTTAGGCACCAGACCGGAGGTGGAGACCGTGACCCGCCGGGTGGAGAACTTCATCCCGTAGTCGGTATCATAGATGACGGCAAGGGCCCGGATCAGTTGATCGTAATTGGCAAGGGGCTCTCCCATGCCCATGAAGACAATGTTGGACAGCTTCAGGGGATCATGGCCCAGGGACTTGACGTAGATCCGGGCATCCCTCACCTGGGCAATGATCTCTCCCATGGTCAGGTTCCGCTTCAGGCCATTTTTAGCGGTGAGGCAGAAGTGGCAGTCCATGGCGCACCCCACCTGGGAGGAGACACAGAGGGTGAAATTATTCTTTCCCGGAATCAGCACTGATTCCACCAGCTCACCATCGGACAGGCGGTGGAGGAATTTTTCCGTGGTGTCGGCGGAGGTCTGCTTGTCCACCAGGGTCAGGGTGTCCAGGGTAAAGTGGTCTTTCAAAGTGGCCCGGAGGGCCTTGCCCAAGTCGGTCATGCTGTCGAAATCTTCGGCGAGATTAAGGTAGAGCCACCGGAAAATCTGGTTGGCCCGAAAGGAACGAATCCCTCTGTTTTCAAACCATTGGGTCAGTTCTTCACGGGTGATATTCAGTATATTTTGCAGTTGATTGTGCATCAATGGGTCCTTGTTTTGTCACACGTATTTTTTTACAATTTTCTTGACATTACACGGAAATCAGTTTAAATTCAATGATTTGATTTGATATTAGAAGGTGATCTCTTTATGTTTGAAAATCTGAGCGACAGACTTGATTCGGTATTTAAAAAGTTAAAAGGTCACGGCACCCTTAACGAGAAGAACATTGACGACGGTTTAAAGCAGGTGAGAATGGCACTGCTTGAGGCGGATGTCAATTATAAGGTTGCAAAAAATGTCATTTCAGATATAAAGACCAGGGCCCTGGGCCAGGAGGTAATGCAAAGCCTTACCCCCGGGCAGCAGGTCATCAAAATTGTAAACGAAGAGTTTACAAAAATGATGGGGTCGTCCCACCAGGAACTGACCTTTGGCAAAGGTGCCATGGGGTCGATCATGCTGGTGGGCCTGCAGGGTTCCGGTAAAACAACCACGGCGGGAAAACTTGCGCGTTACCTGCGCAAGGAAGGCAGAAAGCCTTATCTCGTGCCCGTGGATGTCTATCGTCCGGCCGCCATCGACCAGCTTACCAAGCTGGGCAAACAGATGGACGTGCCGGTTTTTCCGTCCACAACGGAAATGAAGCCGTTAAAGATCTGCCAGGACGCGCAATTGGCTGCAAGGGAAGCGGGATGCGACACCCTCTTACTTGACACGGCCGGCCGGTTGCACCTGGACAACGAGTTAATGGCTGAGCTTGAGGGTATCAAGACCGGCATCAATCCATCAGAAATCCTCCTGGTGGCAGATGCCATGACCGGACAGGATGCGGTCAACATTGCCGGAGAATTCGACAAACGCCTGGATATTGACGGCTTTGTCCTGACCAAGATGGATGGCGACGCCCGCGGTGGGGCAGCCCTTTCCATCAAAGCGGTTACCGGCAAACCCCTGAAGTTTATCGGTGTGGGAGAAAAAACAACTGCGCTTGAGCCCTTCCATCCGGACCGGATGGCCTCAAGAATTTTGGGGATGGGGGACACCCTTTCCTTTATTGAGAAGGCCCAGGAAGCGGTTGACGTAAAAGAAGCAAAGGCCCTTGAACAAAAGCTTAGAAAAAATGCATTTACCCTTGAGGACTTTAAAAACCAGATGCAGTCCGTCCGGAAAATGGGGTCCATTCAGGACCTTCTGGGCATGCTGCCCGGGGTAAATAAAAAGATGCTCAAGGATTTTAATATCAGTGACCGGGAGTTTGTGAGAATAGAGGCAATCATCAATTCCATGACACCTAAGGAAAGGGCGAACCACGGCATCATTAAAAGTTCGCGGAAAAAGAGGATTGCCGCAGGGAGCGGGACCACGGTCCAGGATGTAAACAAGCTCCTCAAAAGCTACACCCAGTCCATGAAAATGGTAAAGAAATTTAATAAAGGCGGAATGCGCTCACTGAGAGGCATGCTGCCGTTTTAAGGAGATACCCAAAAAATGTCCGTGAAAATCAGACTCACCCGTAAAGGCACCAAGAAAAAACCCTTTTACAGAATTGTTGCTGCAGATGTGGAATGCCCCAGAGACGGCAGATTCCTCGAAAACCTGGGCACCTATGACCCCATGCAGGACCCCGCTGTAATCAACCTGAAAGAAGAAAGAGTTCAGTACTGGCTGGGTGAAGGCGCAAAGCCCTCCACAACCGTGGCCAGCATTCTGAAAAAACAGGGTGTCACCAAGGCTTAAGGTTTCTTGCGGAATACGCGTTCGGCCCGGAATCCTCTATACACCATTATTAAGGAGATGTTTTTATGAAAGAGCTGATAGAGTACATTGCAAAAGCATTGGTGGATAATCCTGAAGAGGTTCAGGTATCGGAAGTTGTGGGAGACCAGACATCCGTGCTGGAACTGAAGGTGGCTAAAGAGGATCTGGGTAAGGTGACCGGCAAACAGGGCAGATCTGCCCGGGCCATGCGCACCATTTTGAGCGCGGCCTCCACGAAGCTGAAAAAGCGTACCGTTCTGGAGATTATCGAGTAGTCGTCCATGTCCCCTTCCGACACACCCATTACCACCGACACCTGGCTGACCATCGGCAAGGTGACCGGCGTTCACGGCCTTGCAGGGAACCTGAAGATATGGTCCTTTGCAGATACCCCTGAAACCTACGGGAAGGGTCGCGAGGTAAGGTTACGGAAGGAAGGAAGCACTGAGTCTCCCGGCAAAACACTTGTCATCATGAAAGCTGCGCCCCGAAAAAAGGGACTGTTGCTGACCCTCAAAGGGGTCAGCACCCGGGAAGCGGCCGAAGACCTGGTGGGCTGGGAAATCCTCATGCACAAGGACCAGCTTCCGGAACTGGACGATGACACCTGGTACTGGGAAGATCTCATCGGGCTGACGGTGACGGATCGCAACTTAGGAGAACTGGGGATTATCGATCACCTGTTTGATACGGCAGCCCATGAAATCCTGGTGGTAAAATCAGCCTCGAACTCCGTAGAGATCATGATCCCCCTGGACGACCACTTTGTGGAAGATGTGGATATGGAAACGGG
>JAKSBB010000308.1 GCA_022361315.1 Desulfobacterales bacterium | reverse complement strand
GTTGAAGGTCGATACCGGTGGTTTCCATAAAGCGGTTCAAGCGGGTATTGATATCTTTGGTCATGGGTCACTCCTTTTTAAGGGGTTGTGCCGCCGCAGTGCAATACGGTTGGCTGATCTGGGATTAGACTAACAAACCGCCGGGCCGGGAAATTGTAAAAACACGACAAAAAATTTGGATGCCGGGGAAAATCAGGCAGGAAGCGCCGGGAGTTAAGGAATGACGGAATTCTTTAAATGAGGGCGGGAGAGTTGGATGATGGCCTTCTTTTCTTTTAGAAACCGGGATGGAGATGCACCGGTAAAGGCCTTGAAATCCCGAATGAAGTGGGGTTGATCATAGAATTCGAGATCCTGGGCCAGCCGGGTGAGCGGCACCTGGTCCGCCTTTAGCAGGTGGTTCAACGTGGATTGGAACCGGGACAGCCGGAGATAGCCTTTGGGGGAGGTGCCGATGTAGCGGTTGAACATCCGTTCCAGTGTCCGGGGATGAACCCCGTGGTTGTTGCAGAAGGCCTTGACCCCTGTATTTTCAGTACCGAAACTGTTCATCAGACGCCTGGCATCCCCGGGAACCCGCCGTTTTCTATCCAGGTTTTTGCTGACCAGCGTGAGAAAGAAGTGCTCAAGTACGTCGATCTTTTCCTTTATCGATCCGGCCTGGTGAAGTGCCTGAAATAACCATTGGGTCTGACCGGGAACGATGTCGTCAAGGCCGAGGGTCATATCTTTGAACTCGGAGACCGGGATCCCGGAGAAGGGGAAAAAACCGGCGGGAAAGAAGGCTGCCCCCATGGTGAATATCCGTCCGGACTGTTTCATGGTAATGGGTTCCGACCTCAACCCTGAGAAAAATGCATCCCCGGGCGGGGTATGGATTTTCCCCTGTTTCTCATATACGCTGGGGGTGCAGAGGTTAAAGATGAGATCGATATTGGACACCGGCAGGATGGTATGGTTCAGCTCAACCTCTCCCCTGGATTCAAACACCCAGAAGTATTTGATCAGGGGTTTTAAAAGATCTGATCTGGGATAAAATCGAATGGTTTCATATAACGCCATGGTGCTACCCTCCGGGTGGATTTTCTCTAGTTCCTCACTACCACTTTAGAAATAATCGGGTCAATATCTTATCTTACCGGGCAGTTAATCATTGACATTAAAAAAATCAGCTTGATAAGTTATATCCAGCTGATTTCATAAAATATAGCAAAGTCAGGCGGATGGTGGCCAGTTCCTAACCCAGTATTACAGATACCCATATGCGGCTTGCGGCTTGCCTAAGGCATATCAGGAGCAGAATATGATGAAATGGAACCTGAAAGGACTAAACATTGCGATCTTGGGGGGGAACTATCCCTGCAAAGCGCTTTTGGAATTGCTTCTTGATGACAATTTGACAGATCTCAATTGTAAGGTGCTGGGGGTTGCCGATCCTTCGGCCGACGCAGAAGGGATGGGGTATGCAGCAAAAAGAAAGCTATTTACCACGACGGATTACAATGACATCTACGAAATGGATGAACTGGATCTGATTTTAAAGATCTGTCTGGACAGCTGCCTGTTTGACGTATTTGAATATGCCCGTCCGATCCGGGCCAGGGTGTTGAATATTGACCATTACAAGGCCCTTTCGCTGATTAACTACCTGAGGATAGAAAAAGAGAAAAGGCAGGTCAAAGAAAAAATCAGAACCGCTGAACTCGGTATTGAGGACCTTGAGCATCTGATTGACCGGTTTTCGGATAATGTCACTGTCTCCATTGAGCAGTGGGTGAAAGTTTATGAAAATGAATACCGGAGTCATATCGCTGCGGAGAAGGAATTGTATCAGATCATCCACGGATCAATGATTCCCACCTTTATTATCAATAATGACCATATCGTTACCCATTGGAACAGGGCCTGTGAGGAACTGACCGGATTTGAGTCCTACCAGCTTGTGGGAACGGACAGGCAATGGTCGCCCTTCAGGAAATCCAAACGGCCCACCATGGCGGATGTCATCGTTTCCGGCATGAGCGAGGAGCAGATCCAGGAGTATTACGGAGATTCATGGAAAAAGTCCATCCTGCTGCCGGAGGCCTACGAAGCCGAAGAGTTTTTCCCCCATCTCGGGGAAAAGGGAAAGTGGATACATTTTCTGGCCGCCCCCATAAAATCCGATGACGGTAAAATCATCGGTGCCATTGAAACCCTTCAGGACAGCACCGAGGATAAGGAGGCCCAGGCCAAACTTGAGGCCCAGCACAAGACCCTTGTCCACATGCATGATCAGTATAAGATTCTCTTTAACAACAACCCGAATCCCATTTTTATCGTGGACAGCGTCACCCTGGAAATCATTGATGTCAATAACAGTGTTGAAACGGATTATGGCTATTCACAGGAAGAACTCATCGGCAGGCCTTTTTTTGAGGTGATCAATTTACTTTCCATTGATCATTCCTATACCCCGGAGATGGTGGACCTTTTTAAACAGCGGACGTTAAATGGGTTTCAGTCCGGGAGCCTCCCCTGGGAGGAGCTGACGTTTCAAACAAAAAACGGGGGGCAGGTGCCGGTAAGGTATTCCACCAGTTTTCTGCACAAAAAGGGAAATCTTGTGGGATGCGCCTTCTTTTTTCACAACCTCACCGAGATTAAAAAACTTGAAAGGGAACTTGTCCAGTCGGAAAGGCTCGCAGCCATCGGCCAGACCATCAGCGGACTTTCCCATCACATTAAAAATATTCTTATCGGTCTTAAAGGCGGCAGCTATGTGATGGATATCGGATTGAAAAATGAGAATCCGGCCAAACTCAAAGACGGCTGGCAAACCATCAAAAACAATATCGGCAGAACCTCTGACCTTGTCCAGGATCTGCTGACCTACTCCAAGGAGCGTAAACCCGAGTTCAAATCCTGCCGGCCCAACGAGATTGTGGAAGATGTGGTCAATCTGATAAAAGATCATGCAAAACGGCATTATGTTGAGATTGTCGCCATGCTTGATGCCGGTATCGGGGAGCGTATCATGGACCCGGAGAGCATTCATCAGATCCTGTTGAATCTTGTCTCAAATGCCATAGATGCCTGCAGGGAAGTGGAAGATATGGATCGTGAGCTGACGATCCGATTGATCAGCCGGCTGCAGGGGGATAACCAGGTGTGCTTTGAGGTCAAGGATAACGGCATCGGCATGGGCAAAGAGGAGCGAGAAAAGGTCTTTGCCCCCTTTTACAGCACCAAAGGCGGGAAGGGAACCGGCATCGGATTGATGGTAACCGCCAAGCTGATTGAAGAGCATAAGGGTACCATTGATGTGGCATCGGAAAAGGGGCAGGGAACCAGCTTTATTGTCTCACTGCCCTGTGAGATTGACGCGGACGACCCCGCCTGATGAAAGGGTTGAAGGTCTTCCCCTGAATCGCCTTTTTCCGCAGCCTTAACTCTTTTCGTCCTTGAGATGTTTCCGTCGTTCCGATTCCGTCCAGTCGATTCTGGACATCAGCCCCCGCAATATTCTTACATCCCTTGAGGACAGGCCGGCATTGCCGAAGATCCGCCGGAAGGTCCGGAGCAGGTGGTCCGGGTTCTGGGGATCCAGGTACTCGATGTCCAGCAGAGTCTGTCTCATGTGGCCGAACATGGATTCCAGCTCCTCCCCGCTTGCCGGATCTTTAACCTTGGGATCGTAGAATTTCTTCCCCGTATCCGAATTAATGGACACCTCATAGAGCAGCACCGCCAGGGAATGACTCAGGTTCATGGAGGGATAGCCGTCATGGGTGGGGATGGTTATGAACTGCTGGCAGAGATCCAGGTCCTTTGTTTCAAGTCCTGTATCCTCCGGACCCATGACCAGGGCGGAATTATGTGCCGGGGCTGCGGATGCGATCTGCTTGCCCGCCGTGCCGGGTGTCAGGAAGTTTTTCCGGTATTTTCCGAACCGCCGGGTAGTGCCGTAGGCCGTATGGATATCGTGCAGGGCATCGGCCAGGGTGTCGTAAATTTCGGTGTTTTCCAGG
>JAKSBB010000102.1 GCA_022361315.1 Desulfobacterales bacterium | reverse complement strand
CCCGTTTCCCGCTCCACACAAGGCGGCTTGGCCAAGGGGTAAGGCAACGGCCTGCAAAGCCGTTATTCTCCGGTTCAAATCCGGAAGCCGCCTCCAAAACAAAAAACAAAGGGTTTCAGTCAACTACTGAAACCCTTTTGTTATCATCAGACACCTCCTCGCTGCAGATCCGCTGTTCCCGATACACCCGCTTATTACACAAGGATCATTGCTGATCGAATACCATCAGCGTAAAGTCGTCCGGTAATACCCCCTGGGATGCATCAACCCGAAGATCATAAAGCGCCTTAACCAGTGCCGGAGAGGTTTTGGTCCAGGCTGTATTCAGATACTCTGCAAGGCCGGTAAGTCCCTGAAACACCCCGGACTGATCAGGCCTGTCTTCGAAAACAGCGTCCGTACAGAGGAATAGCCGGTCTCCTTTTTCCAGATAAAAAATATCCTCACGGTAGATGGTGTTGCTGTCATCCAATACACCGATGGGAATGCCCCCGGTGGCCGGAAGCATGATGATATTGTTTTTCCTCAGTACAAGGGCTGGGTGGTGCCCTGCATTTGTGTATAGGAGACGCAGGCTATCCGGGTCATAGACACCGTAAAACAGGGTAACGAATTTCCCCTGATGCATGAATTGCTGGGACAACCGGTTCACTTCTGCGACCACAGCACCCGGAGACTTGCTTCCGGTGGCAAATGCCATAAAGAGATTGAGTATCATCATTGAAATCAGACAGGCCCCGGTGCCGTGCCCTGAAACATCTCCGATCAGAATACCGTATCGTCTCTGATCCACCGGGAATACCGCGTATAGATCACCGCCGAGAATATTGGAAAACTCGCATTTTAAAGTCAGCGGAAAATTGGGAATGGCGTGGGTCTGGGATGAGAATATCCGATCCTGGGTGGATTTGGCCTCTGCAAGATCCCTTTGGAGATGCCGGTTGATGCGTTCAAACTGTTTGGCCTTCTGTGAGGTTTTGTACAACTTATCCGTAAGAATATTTGAGAACCATTGATAAAGTGCGGAATGCAGGTCGTGGGTCTTTGTACCATGGATCTGTTTCAATGTTCCGGCAGGTATTTCTATCAGATCAACATCCGATTCAGACATGACGGTGGCATTGGACGGTCCGCCGGTGATCACACTCATCTCCCCGAGTATATCACCGGTTCTGGAAAGGTTGTAAATGTGTTCCCGGTCAATGTGGACAGACACGGAACCGCTTACGATGATATACACACAATTATTTACTTCATTCTGCTTGAGTATCACCCGGCCGCCGGGTAGTTTTTTTAACAGAGAGTTGTCCGCCAATTGTCGGATCTTCTGTGACTCAATATGGCAAAGGTATCTGGACTGCTTCAGCAGACGGACAATCGTATCCTCTTGCTTGTTTACCGTCATCGGTATCCTTTTTCGCTAATTGTTTCCCGTTGGCAGGATAGTGGCTTAGTAGTGATACTGTACAATAATTTAAGTAAAAAACCAATTCATTACACAAGGGTTCAAGAATCTGAGAACCCGATTTTTTACTTGTTTTGAGCACCTAAATCCTTTATGTTTCAGGCATCCGGGCCTGACAACCCTCAGGCTGAAACACCACTCAATTAAAAGGGAACTGATATGAAAATTCTGGTTGGCTACAAGGGGATCAATGTCGGCAAGGATCTGCTGGATTTAGCTGTTACCCACGCCAAGGCGTTCAACGCCGAAGTGGAAGTGGTTACCGTCATGCGCGACGGAAGTGAACACGACCAGCAAAGGATAAATGAGGCTGAAAAAAATCTGGATGAAGCCAGAGTTTTCTTTTCCGACAAGGGGATTGAATGCCGGACACACCTTCTTATCCGGGGACTTGATGCGGGGGAAGATATTGTGGCCTTTGCAAAAGAAAAGGGGGTAGATGAAATCCTTATCGGCGTCAAGAGCCGCTCAAAGGTCGGTAAGCTTCTGTTCGGTTCCACGGCACAGGCTGTAATACTCACCGCCCCCTGCCCGGTGGTCACAGTAAAATAATTCGATTTGTGACAGGCCTTATAAAACACATCGGCCGGAGTGGCTGGCTCCGGCCGATGCTAAGGCAAAATAAATACGCAAAGGGTTTATTTCTTAATTAAAGAATTTTTCTAGACCGTCCTGGGTGGGGGTCATGGATTTATCTCCCTGATTCCAATTGGCAGGGCAGACCTCACCATGTTTTTCGGTAAACTGAAGGGCATCCACCATCCTCAGGGTTTCGGACACATTTCTGCCCAGGGGAAGATCATTTACAACCTGGTGCCGTACCACATGGTCTTTATCCAGGAGAAAAAGCCCGCGGTAGGCAATACCGGCACCTTCCACCAATACATCATAATCGTTGGAGATCGTTTTATTGAGGTCAGAAACGATGGGGTATGCAACCCCCTGAATTCCCCCTTTTGACTTCGGGGTGTTCAACCAGGCCAGATGAGAAAAATGGGAATCAATGCTGACACCAATGACTTTTACATTTCGCTTTTCAAACTCGTCCAGCTTGTCACTGAAGGCATGGAGTTCAGTGGGGCAGACAAAGGTAAAATCAAGGGGATAGAAAAACAGAACCACATATTGTCCTTTAAACTGTGACAGGCTGAAGTTCTCAATAATTTCACTTTTTTCAACGGCAGTTGCAGTAAAGTCCGGGGCATTTTTTCCAACCAATACGCTCATGTGAAGCTCCTTAGTTTTGTTGTTTTATTATTAAACATATTCGGTTTTTATTCTAAATTATATTTCGTATTTTTAAGTACGGCTTCTTAGCTAATCAAAACCCGTGCCACACCCTAAAAAAAACGAGTCAGGCCATAGCAATACAATACAATTACAGATACTTACACACTACCAATAAAAATAACTTCAAAAAAAATAAAAGGGGCACATCAAATCTATGATACACAATTGTACGTATCTAATTGAGACAAAGATGGAGGCACCTTTGAATTATGAGACACAAATGTCCGGGTTGAGATTTCACTCCAGTGTGATAAAAAAGGAATATCCCGACAATTAAAGGAGAAGGCAACATGAAATTAAAATATTTTTCCCATTCCGCATTTCAAATCACTACGGATCAGGGGTACCGCATTTTGATTGATCCTTTTCTCAATGATAATCCCACATCACCGGTCTCTGCAGATGAGGTGGAAGCCGATTTTATCCTGCTGACCCATGGGCACGGAGACCATTTCGGGGACACCCTGTCCATCGCCAAGCGATGCGATGCCCTGTGTATCTGTGAGAATGAATTGGCATCCTATATCAATGCCAAGGGCCTTCGGGCCCACAATATGCACATTGGCGGTGGCTTCGATTTTGAATTCGGCAGGGTAAAACTGACCCAGGCCCTCCATAGTTCAACCACCCCGGACAACCAGTGTCACGGCTCTGCAACCGGCTTGTTGATAACCATAGGGGAAACATTGATCTACCACACCGGAGATACCGGTTTATTTTCAGATCTCAAACTCATCGGTGATATGAACAATGTAACGATTATGATGGTTCCCATCGGCGATAATTTTACCATGGGTATAGAAGACGCCGTGAAGGCATGCGAGTTCGTCAATCCGGACCTGGCCATCCCCATTCATTACAACACCTTTCCGGTAATTGAGGCAGACCCGGAGCTATTTAAAGAAAAACTCACTGCTAAAGCAATCGGCTGCCGGGTTCTTGAATTTGGTCAGGAGATCAATATTTAAGTCACATACTCACACGTATTGGCACGTACAGAAAGCGAATAATGGACATCATCAAACAATTCAAAGCCTTGTCCGACCCCACCCGGATGAGGCTGCTTAATATTCTTAACCGGTTTGAATTAAACGTTAACGAGATCGTATCCATCGTGGATATGATCCAATCCGGTGTTTCCAGGCATTTAAAAATACTATTGGAGGCCGGCCTGCTCAAATCCCGTAAAGACGGCAGCTTTATTTACTATGCCGCCAATGGAACCGAGGCCACCCGCGAGCTTATCCATCTGGCGTGCTCACAGGTGGCCGATGACGCCTTATTTATACAGGATTTGAGTCGTGCGGAACAGAGCCTTACCCTCAGAAAAAACAGGACGAAACGTTTTTTCAGGACCGTTGCTCCCCAATGGGACCGCCTGAAAAAAGAGGTTCTTGGCGAATTTAACCTGAATAACCGGATTAAATCCCGGATTTCCCCCTGCGAATGCATCGCAGACCTGGGCTGCGGAACCGGTGAACTGCTTTACGGTCTGGCAGACATACAGGCAGACAATTTCATCGGGGTGGACGCCTCTCCTGAAATGCTGGAGCAGGCCAAAATTAAACTGCCTGATATGCCCAATGTGGATCTTCGCCTGGGTGAAGTTGAAAACCTGCCCATGCGGGACCAGGAAGCAGACCTGGCCGTGATGTCAATGGTTCTTTACCATCTGGTGGAACCGGAAAGATGTTTTGAGGAGCTCTTCAGGGTGTTGAAGCCGGGCGGTCGATTTATTCTTGCCGATTTCCTCAGCCACAACATGGAGGAAATAAAGGAGATCATCGGCGGGGCCTGGCTTGGTTTTTCCCCCAATCAAATCAGCGATTGGGGTCGAACCAATGGCCTGATGGTTGCCGATTCTGAAATATTCCCGGTTGAAAACGGTTTGACGATCTCTTTGTACACCCTGATTAAGGAGTAAACATGATTGTACCAGTTATCATGGCGGGGGGATCAGGTACCCGCCTGTGGCCCATGTCCAGAGCCCTCTATCCCAAGCAATTGATTGATCTGTATAACGAACATACGATGCTGCAGAACACCTTGCAGCGCCTGGCAGGTATTAAAGACCTGGCACCGCCTGTGGTGGTTTGCAATGAAGCCCACAGATTTATGACGGCAGAACAACTTCGCCTCATAAATACCACCCCATCGGCGATCATATTGGAACCGGCCGGGCGAAACACGGCCCCTGCCATCGCCCTGGCAGCTTTGATAACAGAACAGCTTCAGGTGGCAAAGGGTGATGAGGCCTCGGATCCGACGTTATTGGTACTGCCCGCTGATCATGTCATTGAAAACAAGGCAGCGTTCCACAAAGGTGTTGCCGAGGGAGCCCAATTGGCCGACCAGGGCAACCTGGTGACCTTCGGTATCGTCCCCGGTACCCCGGAAACCGGCTATGGGTACATCCAACAAGGCGATTCACTGGGTACAGACACCTCTGCCACCCGTATCGCCAGGTTCGTGGAAAAACCCAATTATGACACGGCCTGTAAGTATCTTGCTTCAGGGGATTTTTGCTGGAACTCAGGTATGTTCATGTTTAAAACCTCGGTTATTACCGCCGAACTTAATACCCATGCACAGGATATTATGAAGGGGTGCAAAGAGGCCATAGCCAAGGGCGGGCAGGATCTGGATTTCTTCAGGGTTGACCAGGACAGCTTTGTATCCATTCAGGGAGACTCCATCGACTACGCAGTCATGGAAAAAACCGATAAAGGCGTTGTCATTCCCCTGGAGGCCGGTTGGAACGATCTCGGGTCTTTTGATGCCCTCTGGCAAACCGGTACAAAGGATGAAAATGAGAATGTGACCAGCGGAGATGTTTTCGTTCACGATGTCAAAGAAACCTATATCCATTCGGAGAACAGAATGGTTGCCGCCGTCGGTCTGGACAAATTTGTTATCGTTGAAACCAAGGATGCCGTGCTGGTGGCCCCAAGAGAGCAGGTACAGGACGTCAAAAAAATAGTTGGCCAGCTAAAAGCACTGAACCGCGATGAAGCAATCACTCACGCCAAGGTTTACCGGCCCTGGGGGGACTATGAAACCATTGATCTTGCACCGCGCTACCAGGTAAAACGGATCACTGTGAAACAGGGAGCCAAACTTTCCCTTCAAAAACACTACCACAGGGCTGAACATTGGACCGTGGTATCCGGGACCGCCATCGTCACAAAAGGAGAGGAAGAGATCCTGTTACAGGAAAACGAATCCGTTTATATCCCCTTAGGCACCATGCACCGGCTTGAGAATCCGGGCAAGATACCTCTGGAACTCATTGAAGTGCAGTCCGGCCCCTATCTGGGAGAAGACGATATCGTACGGTTTGATGATGTATACGGCAGGAAAGGGGACAAGGTATAACCCCCTGATCCGATTCAAGGGTTCAGGAATAATCGCCGCGGTTGATTTTGATTTTCTCAAGCTCAACCACAGTGGCAAGATGATCCAGGATATTTTTGAGCCGGCTGTCGGATTCCGGTCCTTCGGTCAGCCCTTTATCAATTTCTGCAGTCTGCAATTGAATTTCTTCCAGCAGACCATAGGCATTCTTCAGGGTCTGGCCGGGGTCGGAAAGTATACCGGCGTATTTTTCCAGCAAATCAATGGCATCGGAAAGAAGTTGGGGAACAAAACTATCACTCTGGTTGATTCCGGCCAACTGGGCATTATAGGTGGCGGATAATTCGGGAAGCCCGAAATCATCCCCTTCACCCGAGCCGGTAATCCCGCCGCCCTCCAGTTCTTCCGCCAGGATTTTGGAGAACTCACCAGGTGCCCCTCTGGTAAATGAGCCGCTCTCACCGACTTTACCGGTGGGCGATGTCGGCTGTATTCCCGGAATGTCTTGATTAATTTCCTTCATGACCTGCTTTTTGGCTTGCTATGATTTAAAACCTGTGGTTAGTTGCGGTTGATTCCGGTGATCACGTATTCTTAATTCAATTATGTGTGGTACGCCCAACAAAAGTATTGCAAATCAACCGAAAATATTTAAAACTAATCCTTCAATAAATATAGGAGGAGTACTGCGGTAATGTCAAGATCAATCATGGAGCAGGGGCTATGAGCGAGGAGATCTCACAGAATATGAAAGGCAAATTTCTTATGGCGGTCCCCGGTCTGCCGGATCCGAATTTTGCCCAGACCGTTACCTGCATGTGCGAACACAACGAGTCCGGTGCCCTTGGTTTTATTGTCAATAAGGTACATCCGCTGCTGACCGGCAGGGAACTCTTTGAAGATCTGAGCATTGAATGCAATGAAACCGTGGACAAACTGGATGTGTTCTTGGGCGGCCCGGTTCAGCCCTCGGGCGTATTCGTGCTGCACGGTTCTCCTTTTGATTGGAACGAAAGCCTCAGGGTCACGGACTGGCTCTGTCTCAGCAATTCCAGGGATATTCTGGAGGCCATTGCCTTGGGAAAGGGCCCCGAGCAGTTTATGGTGATGCTGGGGTGCGCAGGGTGGGGGCCCATGCAGCTTGACAACGAACTCACGGACAGTGCCTGGCTCACCAGTGACCTGTCAGAGGACATCATGTTCAAAACCAGCCCTGACCTCAAGTATGAAAAGGCAATGATGCTGATCTGACCTAACCCCTTCCGGCTCATCCCGGAAAACGACCACAGGATCTGTAACGAGATGAAACGATTCGGCAACGATTTGGTCAACACGGAAACAAAGATGGACAGCCACCATCTCTCTTTCATGCGCCTTCATCTCCTCATCATTATGATCAAAGCCCGCCTGGACGGATACCCGGTGGGGATCTTCAGGAAAAGGGCCGTACTGGAAAATGCCACCGAACTCCATCGGCAAACGGCAGATATTTCATTTAAAATCCCCGGATCAAGATCTCTTAATCACCTCTTTAAGGAGCGTGTTAAGCTGCTATGCGTTATGGCCACAGCCATGATCTCGGACGATTACCCACTGGGTGTACACCGGCGCGCCGCCATTCTTGAAAACATAGACAGTATCGTTGATACGGCCTTTCCCCACAAAGAACTCCAGATTTACCACGATTTATTCAAGGCAGCCTGATGCGACAGGGGCACCCCATCATAGAAAATGTGAAAATACTTGTGGTCGATGATGACTCCGGCGTACGAAAACTCACGGTGAATGCACTGACCTACTGCGTGAACCGGGAGATACTCTCTTTTAAGGACGGAAATGCTGCCTGGCACTACCTAAAAGAGGGCGGCAGGGCGGATATTGTTATTTCAGACGTTGATATGCCTGGAATGAACGGCATTGAACTAATGACCAGATGTAAAGCACACAGGGCGGAAACCATCGTCATTCTCATGTCCGGCATCACAGATAACCAGATCCTGGCAGAGCGGTCCGGTGCAGATGCGTTTCTGGGTAAGCCCTTTTCCCTCTCCGACCTCTTTGATATTGTACAATACTATGTGGTGGGGGAATCCGCCGGGTGATCCGCATCCCGATTGCTTCCGATAACCGTTCTCACGATTCTGGGTTTCACCCGGTCCGGCAGTTCTTCGGGAGAAAAATCCATTAACCTGAATATCTTTTCTTCAAGGGCCAGTGTGTCCTCCCACATCTGTCTGATCCGTTTTTTGAATTCTTTGTTCGTACCGTATTTCACTTTTATATAAGCCAGACGCTGGTCCAGCGACACCACCCGGTCGTGGAGTACGCGTTTATCCGCATAGTTAACGATCTCAGGTTCCGACACCGGTCCCTCATCCATCCGCTGATCAAGAATCACATGCTGCCGGATGATATCCCCTATCTCCGGATACCCAAGGCTGTCGGCAAGTCCACAGCCTGTTTCAGAATGCATTTCACCGGTTTCAAAACTTCTTGTTTTGGTTATATCGTGGAGCAGTGCCGCTGTCCGGACCAGATCGAGATTCAATTCAGGCGTACTCTTTTTCAGATAACCGCCAAGGCAGACAGCCACGTTTGACACCATTACCGAATGGTCAATGATATGGTCCATCATCTTCATTTTCCGGATGATCTTAAAGCATTCCCTGTCAGAAGGCAGATTCATAGATAATGCGCTGGTCTCCAGAAGTTGTCACCCGTTTGCCCGTAAGGCCTGCGGGAAGATATTCCATGTCTGTTATTTAGGTATTGAAGTTATACCCTGTATTGTTATGATAAGAAAAGGAAATTTTTATACGGAATCGGACGACCATGCTCTCTCGAATTGTTTCAGGCGGACAAACAGGCGCAGACCGGGCAGCCCTTGATGTTGCCATCAAATTCAACATTCCCCACGGCGGCTGGATCACCAAAGGACGGCGAACAGAGGACGGGCCGCTGCCGGAAATTTACCAGCTCCGGGAAATGACCACAGCAGACTATCCCAGCCGGACACGGCAGAACATCATCGACTCCCAGGGTACGGTCATCGTCTCCAGAGGCAGTTTACGCGGCGGCTCAAAACTGACCTGGTCATTTGCCCGGGTGAAAGGAAAGCCCGTCTGTCATCTTGACCTGTTGGATAACGATACATTTGAAGCGGCAATCATTCTTCAATCGTTTATCCTGGAGAATCAAATCGGGACATTAAACGTCGCCGGCCCCAGGGCAAGCCATGACCCCGGTATCTATTATGATGTAAAATCCATTATAGAGGCCGTGTTATACCTGATTTACCTTGAGTCGGATAAAGAATCAGAACTGACACCCCTTTTTCCACAAACCCGGGAGGTTTTTTGTCACGGGGGAACCATAGACGGCGCAGCCCGGCTTATCTGCCACCACCTGCCCCTGAGATCGAAATCCGTTGTGGCCCGCATGCCGGAAGCTGAAATCGGAGATCTGTATTTTGCCTGGATGGATGTGCTTCGGAATTCACTCGACCTGGAGAATGACAAGGAGGGGCTGGTGTCCCGACTGGCAAATGAAGCGGCTCAGGGAGAACTCTTTACCATTGAGGATGCGATCATGGCAATTCTGAAAACCGTCAAAGACAAGCTTACGGCAAATTACCGTCTGAGGATCGTTGAATGATTCCCATTCGGGACAACCAGGAAACCCACGCCCTGCCGGTGGCCACCTACGGCATCATCGCTGTGACCACCCTGGTCTTCCTGTGGCAGCTGACACTTGGGCTTGACAATAAAGCCGTCTACTATATCTTCGGTTTTGTTCCCGGCAAATACACACTGGGGGAAATCTCCAGTCACTTTACCCTTTTGAACAAACTGCTGTCCCCCCTGTCCTATATGTTTTTTCACGGGGGCTTCTGGCACTTCCTGGGCAACATGTGGTTTCTCTATATTTTCGGAGACAATGTCGAAGCCCATTTCGGTACGGTTCGTTTCCTTGGGTTTTATCTGGTCTGCGGCATACTTTCCGCAGTTTGCCACTTTTTTCTCAACTTTCAGTCACCGGTGCCCACCATCGGTGCCAGTGGTGCCATTGCCGGTGTAATGGGAGCCTATTTCATCCTTTTCCCGGGATCCCGCATCCTGACTGTTGTGCCCATCCTGATTTTCCCGGTGTTTATCCATATCCCTGCCTTTGTCTTTTTAGGGATATGGTTCCTGTTCCAATTTATTAATGCTGCGGGTGGGGCTGCGGGCAGCAATATTGCCTGGTGGGCTCATGTGGGCGGATTTGTGACCGGGGTAATGCTGCTTTCCATGAACAAAAAGGTACCCAGTACCGGGACCAGTGAAAAGATCACCCGCCTGACCCGCAAAAAACGGAGCCCGAAACTTCAGGTGATCACGCCGCAATCCAAAGACTTTGGTTCGGATCTTCACGGGGTCATTGAGTTGACCTCTCTGGAAGCTTTGGCAGGGGCACGTAAACTGGTGACAATCCCCTGGGGATTTTACAAATCCTTTTACCGTGTCACCATCCCCCCGGGGATCAAGCGGGGTACACGCCTGCGCCTGAAAGGCATGGGAAAACGCCTGCCGGGAAGCGAGACAAGGGGCGACCTGTTCTTAACGGTTGAGATCAAGAATGCGATTTAAGACCATCCTGTCATACCTCCTGGTGATCATTTTGATCGCTGCCGCCCTTTTTCAATCCCTGTTTATCGGCCTCCCACTGATTGCAGAAACAATGATCAAGAAGCATCTTCCACCTGTGCCCGAAGGATTTTCAACCGAATTTTCCATAAAAAAAATCGGACCGTTCCAAACCGTATTACACGACATTCGCATGGGTAAAGATATTCATGTAAACCGGGTTGTCTGCGATTATACCTGGGGCGGCCCGAACTGGTTTCAGCTTGATAAAGTTGCAGTTTCAGGCCTCTCCACCCGCCTGCAGGTAGATGATGCCGGCGGCGTGACCCTCAACGGGCGATCACTTCCAGGGGACGGGACACAGCCCGACCAAGGAAATAAGAGCGGGCCATCTTTTCCGGTTACACTTGATTTATCCCCCTTTATGCCATTCATCCCGGAACGGGTTGTTGTGACGCACATCAACACTAAGATTGAATATCAGGGGCGGTCGATCCTCCTGCCGGCCCGATTCAATGCCAGAATTTACCGGGAGGAGGGCAGGGTGGGCCTTCACGGTGAGGTTACCCCATTTGGACAGCGGGTCAGTTTTGAAGCTGCCGGAGACCTGGTATCAGGGTTTACCCGGCTCCGGGTTTCCGCCGACGATTTTTTTCCGGGTTTTCTTACAGCGTTCATCAAGGGCCTCCCCGAAGGTACCCTGCTCGGAGGCCCTGTCAACTTCGCACTGGAGAAATCCCTAGATGGTCCGTGGGGCATAGACTTTTCCGGTCTTCAAATAATCGGGGAAAATAAACCAAGGATAGATATAGATAACGTAACAGGCCATATCAACGAAATGCCAAAGAACGAAGGCGGCGGG
>JAKSBB010000916.1 GCA_022361315.1 Desulfobacterales bacterium | reverse complement strand
GGGCAAAGAGTTCCTTGCCCACACCGGACTCTCCCCAGACCATGACCGGGGAATCAGTTTCCGCGCTGCGCCGGGCCTTTTTAATCACCCGCCTGAACTCGTATTCCTGGCCGATGATATCCTGGAAGCCATAATTCTTTTTCTTTTTTTTACCCAGGCGCTTCTCAAAATCCATGGCCAGGCTGTTGTATGTTTTCTGGCTCATGGCCACGCTGTTTACAAAGCAGATGGTTCCCGTGAGCCGGGACCCTTGAAACAGGGGAAAGATGGTGGACACGGACATCACCATATTATCCCGGTTCACATAGTAGCAATAGGTATGGTTCCGGATGGTTCTTCTTTCCTTGATGCACTGGGCCGTGAGGCTGAACTCGTCGTCCGCTGCGTAAACCTCAGTGACCCTTTTCCCCAGGATCTGTTCGGACCGGATATGGTCTATGGCTTCCTGGGCCGGGTTCATGTAGAGTGCACGGCTTTTCTCATCCGTGACGAAGATGCCGGTGCTGAAATTGTCCCAGATTTTTTTGAATTCCGTAGAAAGAATTTCCTTCAGTCCGATCTGGATGCCGGTGGCGTCAACCATGGTGTCTCCACAAAAAAAGTGATCAAAGTCTCTAAAATATTTTGTATTCCTCATTTCATATTTTCCAGGAAAGGGCAAGTGTTGTGAATGGTTGTTTTTTTAAGTGTTTGAATTATAAGTGTGAATATCCTTTTTTACTTTTTCTGGCACACAGATTGCTCAATGTCTGGCCGCATCAGGCCTGAATTGGAAAAACAACATCTTATTAAACCTTAGGAGTCACTCATGTCGGAATCAAATCGGAATTTCAACTGGCTGAAAATAATCGTCCTGTGCATCGCCGGCGGCGCCATCTACATGCTTCCCTATATGAAACTGGGGTATTACGATGCCATGATAAAGGGGTTGGAACTCACCAATACCCAGTTGGGAACACTCATGGCCATGTTCGGGGGGTTTGGCATTCCCGGGTATTTCATCGGCGGGTTTCTTGCGGATAAGTTCAGGGCCAAGAACCTGCTGCTTTTTTCCTTCTTCGGCACCGGCCTCGGCGGGTTGTACATGTCAACCCTGCCCTCTTACAATGCCATGCTGTTTATTTTTGCCCTGTGGGGGCTGACCACCCTGGTCACCTTCTGGCCCTCTTTCATGAAGATTGCACGGCTTTCTGCCGGAAAGGATGAACAGGGGAAGATATTCGGTATCATCACCGGGGGGCGCAGCGCATCCTATATTGCCATTGCCGCCGTGTCGATGTGGTTGTTTTCCCTCTATCCCGCGGAAAAGGATGTGGCCGGATTCCAGACCTCTGCTGTTTTTCTTTCCCTGGTCTGTATTGCCGTGGGGATTCTCATCCTTCTGGTATGGAAGGAAGATGAAACCGTAGATTCGCCCTCCCAGGCCCTGACCGTAAAGGATGTGTTAGAAGCCATGAAAATGCCCGAGGTGTGGATGCTGTGCACCATCATGTTCGGGACTTACGGCATCATGCGCATGGCTGACTTTTTAACCCCCTATGCATCCCAGCAATTACAATTGTCCGCCTCCCTGGCAGGCACCTTCGGCTATGCCAAAACATACGGGGTGGGCATATTCAGTGCCATGTGCGTGGCCCGGTTCTCCGACCGGGTGGGTAGGTTGCGCTGGTGCGGCGTGGCTGTGGTGATCTGTATGATCACCGCGGGTGTCCTCATCTTTACCCCCGTTTCAAGCCAGATTCTTTCCGTATGTGTGGTATTGTTCATGATGTTCTTTGCCTGGGCCGCCTACATGGTTACCCTGGCCCTTATGGACGATGCCAGGATTCCGGACAGGCTGTCGGGCACCGTCATCGGCGTTATCTGCGGTCTGGGATATCTGCCTGAGGTAACCGCACCCATGATGGGGGGCTGGGCCCTGGACAGATACCCCGGGATTGAAGGGTTCCATTTGATCTTTGGATTTGCCATCGCCCATGGGCTGCTGGCACTGGCTACATACGGTGTTTTCAGCGTTTATACCAAGCGCAAGTATGCATCTGAACCCGAAACCGTATCCGTATCCACTGTTTAAACTGAGGGAGATAGTCTAAATTGAATACCCGTACCAACACCGATCAAATTGATTGGAAACAGGCGTTTGCCCCCGGATTTGACTGGGTTGCCATGGCCGGAAAGGGAATCCCCCCCCAGGTACCCACCTATGCCCAGCTGGTCGAACTCATGCCCGAGGAACTGGGGCAGCCGGCGGATAAAGTCTTCCGCAGTCCGGACCTGCTGATGGAAGGCACCTTCCGGCTCTGCCGCAGGTTTGGCATCACCGTCCCGTCCGTGGATTTCGATACCTACAATATTGAGGCCGAAGCCATTGGCCAGCCCATGGTTTTCCATTCGGCCATTGCGCCGGATGTCAACCGGACCCGGCCCATGATCCGGGATGCGGCAGACCTGAAAAAGATCAGGACCCCGGATTTTGAAACGGCAGGCCGGTGCCCCATGGTGGTATCCCTCTTTGAGAAGGCCCGGGAAGCCCTGGGTCGTGAGCTTTCCATGGCCTTCTGCGCCCCCTTCAGCCTGGCCGCCAATATC
>JAKSBB010000325.1 GCA_022361315.1 Desulfobacterales bacterium | reverse complement strand
TATCCCCTTCAGAGAAGATCCTCTGATCGGAAAAATCGTGAACGCCGACACCGGACGCACCGTCAGCTATGACACCCTTGTGAAAGAGATGGAAAATTACGATGTCATTTATCTGTCGGAAAAGCACGACAATCCCATGCACCACGCGGTTCAACACAGGATTATTCAACATTTCGTTGACAACGGACAGACACCTGTCAT
Organism: Desulfobacterales bacterium; assembly: GCA_022361315.1. The sequence continues at coordinate 3,988 of JAKSBB010000325.1, read as the reverse complement.
CGGCTTTGAATTCTTTGCCATGGCAGACACCCCGCTGCTGCTCAACTTCATTGACTCCAAAAGCAAAGGACACCCCGAAAAAATGGAGGATGCCCTGGAAAAATCCATGCGGACCAAACTGGGCTGGGACAACCAGAGCGATACCATGTGGTCGTACTACTGGGACCTGCTGATCCTTGCCAGAGATAACGGTCTTAGAGCTGTCGGGCTGGACCTGGAATCCGTACAAAAACGGCGGATTACAAGAAAAGGGAGGGACGGCATCACCGGAATTGAAGCACAGCAGCTATATGCCACAGGGCTGGCTGACCCGGTTTATGAAACCCATATGAAGTCCATATTCAAAGCGGTTCACTGCGGTATGGATCACGGGGGCATGACAGCCAAACTTTACGACACCTGGGTGGCCAGAAACGACAGGATGGCCCTGTCCATCACCCAGATCCATAGGGATATTCAGAATGGGGCACAGGCAGGGGAAAAAACAAACGGCCCCGTCATCGTCATCATGGGCAATGGCCATACCGAGTACGGACTTGGCGTGATAGACCGGGTGACCCACATCACCCCCGACATCTCCCAGGTGAACCTGAGCTTGATGGAAATATTCAGGGAACCGGCCGGCCTTGACGCCTACCTTGAACGACTTGATCTGGAAGGATTTCCACCGGCACCTCCGGCAGATTACATCTGGTTCACCCAGCGAACCTCATATGAAGATCCCTGCGAACGGTTTAAGGAATCTCTTCAGCATATGAAACGGAAAGGGATGAAGAAGAAATGATCCGGAAACCCTACGAACAAAAAGACCCGGGAGAATATCACCCGGGTCCTGTAAATCATTGGATTGTTCTCGGGTCAGAAAAAGCTACCCGCCCTGTTCGTCAACGAACAGTTTGAATTTCATATCTTCTTTCAGAATATGGTGGCGCAGCCAGTTCTCAATGCGTTTGATCACCTCGGAGTTCAGCACATGGGTGCCGGCCTCAAGATCTTCCATCATTCCATCAATCTCTTTTGAAAATGCCCGATGCATCTTCTTGTGCAGTTCGAATTTGGGAAATCCTGCGGCAGACATGACTGCTTCCTCTTTGGAGAAATGAAACTCTCCATAGGCCTTCATCTCTTTTAAGGCTTCAATTCCTGTCTTGGCAAAATTGATCTCATCAGGATCCATCATCCGGTCATGGGCTTTGTTATAGATATCAAGCCATTGTTTGTGCTGCTCGTCCAGCTCATCATTTCCAATGCTGAAATCCTGCGTCCATTCAATGATTGGCATAATAGTAACTCTCCGTATCACGATGCGTTGAATGGCCTATCATATATCCGCAGACCTTAAATATCAATAACCGCATCGGCTTTTTTATCATAGATTTCCGAATCGGTTTACTGGATTTTCAGCCTTTTTTGCCTTACCGGCCATTTGGACCCTTTTTACCCTACAAAGCCATTTGGCCTTTTTTTACTTGCAAGGCCATTTGGGCCTTTTTTACCTCACAAGGCCATTTTCACTTTACAATCCCGGTAAAGGGGCTATGTTTATACACAGGTTCATTATTTTATGGATGATCAGATAAAGGAGAAATCAATGGCAGAAAAAACGTGTCCCACCTGTAAAGGCAAAGGAATTCTTGTCGGCAACTGTGAATGCAATGCTGAATGGCGCAGCGCAGACGGAGAAAACACGGCTGACGACTGCATCTGCGAACCCGATCAGAAATGCCCGGACTGCAACGGTACCGGAGTGGTTCCCGCATAATTTCCGAATTTTATTTATCCGATCATATACGTGGCGGTCCCGGTGGCAATCCGGACCGCCTTTTCATTGAAGAGATCAATTTTAGATACCACGATCCGGGAGCCGGCCCGGATCACCCGGCTTTTGCACTCAAAGTTTTCTCCCCTGCCCGGCCGCAGATAGTCCACCCGCATGTCGATGGTGGCCGAGGCGACCAGCTTTTCCTGGATCTCTTCGGGGGTGGCATCCTTATTAAACTTCACACAGGAAATCAGGGCACTCAGCCCGCCGGTCAGATCAATCACCGAAGCGGTCACACCACCGTGAAGAATCCCTGCAGCTGAGTTCCCGATCAGATCGGGTTTCATGGGAAATGAAACCACGGCCTCACCGGTCTCGTAGTCCAGACTGTCAATGGATATACCAAGCACCTTATTAAAGGGAAGCCATTCCAGGTAGTAGGTCCGTATACCTTCCAGAATATGATCGATCACGGGAGTCCTCCGTTGGTTGTTCCCCTGGTGATGCCCCGCGGTATCCTCCGGGCAGCATGGATACGCCGGATTACTTCAACTTCAGCACCCCAAGGGTTTTGGTCATTTCAAGCTCTTCGTACTGGCCGGTTTTCAAGGCAATCTCATACACCTGCCTGGGGGGCTGCCCCCCCTCTTCCGGATTGAAGAAGATATCATGGATTACCAGATAGCCCCCGGGAATCAGATGGGGGGACCAGGTTATAAAATCCGTATGGGCGGCTTCAAAGGAAGGGCCGCCGTCGATGAAGACCATGGCAAGCCCGGTCTGCCACATTCGGCCGGCTACGGCTGACGTAGAGACGATGGGCACCACTGTTTCCTCCAGCCCGGCCTGCTTCAGGGTCTCCCTGAACAGCGGGAGGGTGTTGATCCCGCCTGTTCTGTCGTCGTACAGGTCAGAATCAAAATACTCCTCTCCGGGCTGCTGCTCTTCAGATCCCCGGTGATGGTCAATGGAATAAAGGATACTGGAATTCTCTTTGCAGGCCTGTCCGATAATGGCGGCGGACCGTCCGCAGTAGGAACCGATCTCCAGCAACGGCCCCATGGCGGAAGCGGTGCGGGAAATACCAAACAGGCGCTCCGCCTCTTCATCGTGCATAAAGCCTTTGATGGTGTTCAGGAATTCAAAGTTTAATTTACTCATAATTTCATAATATCTTAAGGTGTTACCGGGGCGATATTACACCCCGTCTTCTTCATAGCTTTTCACCAGGATTTCCCTGGGTTTTGATCCGATCTGGGGCCCGACAATTCCTTCATGCTCCATCATTTCGATCAGCCGTGCTGCCCGGTTGTAACCGATGCGCAGACGCCGCTGGACATAGGAGATGGAGGCCTGGCGATCGTTGGTCACCAGCGCCACGGCTTCGTCATATTTTTCATCATATTCGGATTCGTCAAACACTTTTTCCTGGCCGTCATCGTCACCCTGGATCACCTCTTCGTTGTAATCCGGCCGGCGCTGCTCTTTAAGGAAAGCGGTGATTCGGGCAATCTCTTTTTCGGAAATAAAGGCGCCCTGGATACGCATGATCTTCCCTGTGCCGGGCGGACAAAACAGCATGTCGCCGTTGCCAAGAAGACTTTCAGGCCCCCCCTGGTCAATAATGATCCTGCCGTCGATCTTTGACGATGTCTGAAATGACAACCGGGTTGGGAAATTTGCCTTGATCGTGCCGGTTAGCACATCAGCGGACGGACGCTGGGTGGCGATGATCAGGTGGATACCTGCGGCCCGGGCCATCTGGGCCAGGCGCGTCAGGGCATATTCCACGTCCTTGGAGGCCACCATCATCAGATCCCCAAGTTCGTCCACAATCACCACGATAAAAGGCAATCGTTCCAGGGGCAACCCGCCGGGCAGCACAACATCTTCGGGCGATGTGCCCGGTGCTATATCCCGGAGCCGTTCGTCAACCATTGCATTGAACTGTCCGATATTTCGTAAGCCCGACAATTCCAGCAGTTCGTACCGGCGCTCCATTTCCCGGACGGCCCAGAAAAGGGCATTGGTGGCTTTTTTCATATCCGTGACCACCGGGGTAATCAGATGGGGAATATCATTATACACTGAAAGTTCAATACGCTTGGGGTCAATCATGATCAGTTTGACCTCATCGGGGGTGGCCTTGTACAGCAAACTGATGATCATGGCATTCAGGCCCACACTTTTTCCCGTACCGGTGGCGCCGGCGATGAGCAGATGGGG
>JAKSBB010000326.1 GCA_022361315.1 Desulfobacterales bacterium | reverse complement strand
GAACAAAGCTGCCGGCTGGAAGGTTTAAATTTTCCTCATTACCGTCAAGCATGGTATTTTTCAGGCGAATGGTAAGGCTGCCGCCGTTTTCAGCCATGGCATGGTAGGCATTTGTTATGAGGTTCATTACCACCTGGTGCACCTGGGTGGGGTCTGCCAGGATCGTCCGGCAGGCCGAATCTATATCCTGCCGGATCTCAATGGTTGAAGGAATGGTTGCCCGTACCAGCTTAACCACTTCTTTTACAATAAGATGGGGTTTTAAGGGCTTGGCTTCCTGCTCGCTCTGGCGGCTGAAGGTGAGAATCTGGCGGACCAGTTCCCTGGCACGGTTGGCTGCGGTAAGAATTTCATCCACGCTGCTCTGCAGGGAATTGTCATTTCCCAAATCCTCGGACAAAATTTCGGCATATCCCACAATGGGAAAAAGAATATTGTTGAAATCATGGGCAATCCCCCCGGCCAATGCCCCGATGGCTTCGTTCTTCTGGAGTCTTCTCATGCTGGTCTCCAATCGGATACGTTCCTTCTCGTACTGGTGTCTGTGAATCGCCAGTGCAAAGACTTCCGCCAACCGTTTGATCACGGTAATGTCTGTTTCCGTATAATCCCGTTCCGCATTGGCCAATGCAATCATGCCCAGCAAGGTATCTTCCATGACGACGGGGACAGCCAGGTAATTATTCAGGGGGATATGGCCTTCGGGGATGCCTGTGGCACTGGGGTGCCCACCCGGTGTGTTTGTAAAAAAGGCTTTTTTCGTGTTCAGGGCATGGCCCCACAGTCCACCGTATTTACCATCCTCACCCATGGGGAAGGCAATGCTGAGATCTTTTACCCGGCACTGGTCCCCAAACATATCGGTGAGGGTGTGGCCGACATTTTCGGCGGTCTGTCTGTTGATGGATGAGGCAAAACCGTGATTGCTGTCGGTGAGATGGAGGGCGGAGGCCAGGGTAATGTCCGAGACCTTTTTAATATCATACTCCCGGGACATCAATGCTCTAGAAATATCCGCCACAGCCTCATGAATTCTAAATTCCTGATACAAATCGAATTCAGCCTGCTTTCGTTCGGTAATGTCCTTTACGATGGCAATATGAAAATCCGGTTTCTCCCCCTCAGCCCACATGGGGGACACCGTCAGGGAGACCCAGACGATGGTACCGTCATTGCGATAGTACCGTTTTTCCATGGTGAATTCCCGGATCCTGCCTGATTTCAGGGCTTCCATGTTCTTTAAATCTTCCTCAAGATCATCGGGGTGGGTTACATCCATGAAGGAACGAGACTTCATCTCCGCTTCAGAATACCCAAGGATATCGCAGTATTTCCGGTTAATTCGACGAAATTGCCCTGTGGGGGTTTCAATCAGGGCCACCCCAACCGCGGCCTGCTCAAAAATGGCATAAAAACGCTGGCTGCTTCTTCTTTCGGATGTCCGGGCAATCGACCGTTCTTTTTCCTTTTTCCTCACAATCATGCCGGCGGCCACCAACCCGGCCAACCCGACGATACCGATCAGGGCATGGACAAAAATCAGGTTCCTCTTATTTTCTTCGGCGATCTTCATGTATGGGGCAATGGGTACGGAAACGCTTATCCCGCCCCGCAGATCCCCCACCTGATACCCCTGTTCGGCATGGCATTTCAGGCAACGTTCTTCCGTCACCATGGGAGAGATAAGCCTCAGATAGTTTTCCTCCCCGATGCGGCTCACCGAGCAGACCTCTTTTTCCCCCTGTTCAAAGGATTTAAGCGCCTCGGCCTCCCAGGAATCCGGCCGGTTTTCCGGCCGGATGGGGTTTAAACTGGTGATATGCCCTCTGACACCGTATTGCACCTCGGCCAGTTCATGTACCTGTCGGGTCATGTAAGCGGGGTTTATCAGGGTCAGTTCTCTCCCGGAGGGGGTTATGATATCCCGCTCACTGATATGGGAAAGATACGGGCTTGGGGGGGTATCAGATGTCGCCGGCACATAGGTGCCGCCGTGGCCGGCCGACCATCTGCGGTATACCAGGTCTTTGTTGTAGCTGGCCCGGGCCTCGACCATGGCAAAATCAATCACCGACCGGTTCTGACCGTTTATTTCCCAGGCCAGAAAGCCGAAAATCAGAACAATCCAGCAAAGACAGAGTATCGTGGATATGCGCACGACACTCCAGCTCCCATACTCAGGCGATACGAAACGCTTCATCGTTGTCTCCCTGTCTCGGCGGGGACAGCCCCTGGCATTTGTATAGTTACGAACGGATGATGCTTTGGATCGGTATGATTTGAACTTAACTTACCCAAAGGGTTTATGCAAGCCGTTTATTTATGGACACCGGGGCAGTTGACACCCTGACAGGATTCAGGGGGTGCCTTGGGGCATCAACGTATATATGGGCGCCGGTATCTGTTCTGTGGTGACAATGATACCCTTCGTATTATTGTCTATACACAGGGCTTCACGCTGGATCAATTCACCGGTATTGGGATGGGGAAGGCGTATGGTTTCCGGAGGAGATCTAAACACCTCCTCCCAAGTCTGATTTGGATTCCGGCGAAAAAGGTAGCCGTTTTTATAAGTCAGGACCACCAATCGCGTCCCATCGGCAGAGAGATCCATTGATGTGGGTTGGGATCGATATTTCCCATACTTTTCCTTTAGGTCTGCCGGGGTGGGTTGGGGAAGGGTTTGAATCTTGGCAATTGGCGTTGCCGTATAAAGGGTATCTTCAGGCGCCACGGAAAGGGGTAATTCATAAAGGGTGGGATAGGTTTCTCTTTTGCTCAAAAGATAAATTTTCTGATTCGGTTCATCAACAGCCAACGCCTCGCAATCCCTGGGACCGTCAGCATACCTGAAACGCATTTGCCATATCACCTCTAATGACGCTGTTCCCATTGGTGCTGTTTCTTCAGGTTCCCTTACGGCATATAAGGTACATAACTCCCGTACGGCTTTATTGTCGCCCACATCACCTATAATCAGAAATTCATTTCCCCGATACCGGTATCCCGACATATCTTCCCAATCGATATTGTTTGCACCCGCCATTGAAAATGTCGTCAGTAGCTTGCCTCCGGACGAAATAGCATAAAGTTCGGGGGAATTACCGCTGTCGTTTATCACGTAAAACACCCCGCTGTTTTTCCGGGAAGAATAAACACCTGATACTTCGGAAAGTTTCGGGTTAGAAATGGTTCCTGTCTTTATGCCCTTCTGAAAGGAAACCGGTTGGGAGGAATTCCCGCAAAACCCCGGAAGCAACAATAAAAAATAAAACAAGAACGCATATGTAATTATTATCCTTTTCATAGTTTTGAAGCCTCCTTAATCTCACGCCGTAAAGTTCTGTGTTTTTAAAGGTATCAGATACCGGACCAATATCCAAACCCTGTATTTCATGGGGAATGACTTTCGCCTGTTATTTTGATACACTTCAATTCGTATACGCGAACCATGCCACCAGAGAGATTGGATTGTGTCTATGACTGCCCCTCCCGGTAAAGATACCAATATATTCAGAAGTACATATGGCAATCTGTTTAGACTGCTCTTTGATTCTCTGTCCGCCCATGTGGCAATTATTGATAAAAACGGATGGATACTGGAAACAAATGCCTCATGGAAAAAATTTGCCGACAGCAATAATCTCAAAATGAGGCCGGAAACCATAGACATCAACTATCTCGATGTTTGCAGCGGCGCATTAAACACCGAATCCGGGGATGCAGATTATGTTTACAGAGGCATCAATGATCTTATTGATAAAAAAAAAGATGAGTTTATCCTGGAATATCCCTGCCATTCCCCCCGGATCAAGAGATGGTTCTATATGCGCGCCACCCGGCTGGAGGTTAAAAACGAATTATATATCGTCATCAGTCATGAAAATATCACCCCCCTGAAAGAAGCCCAGGAAAATCTTTTGGAAAAGGAACGGGCACTAAAAAAACGACAGGCGGAAATGGAGATACAGTCAAACCATTTGGCCGAAGCAAACACGGCTTTAAAAGTTCTTTTGAACCAGCGGGAAAGTGATAAGGAAGAACTTGAGAAGCAAATTATCAGGCATATCGGAGAGCTTGTTCTGCCCCACCTGGACCAACTGATGGACAGCGGTCTGACCTCCAGGCAATTAGCCTTGACTCAGACGGTGAGAGTGAATCTGGAAACTATCACCGCCCCGTTTCTAAATCGTATTTCCAACGTTGAAATGGGATTGACCCCCCTTGAGATCCTGGTGGCAAGCCTGATAAAGGAAGGACGCCAGACCAAGGAGATCGCCATGGTGTTATCCTCTTCCGTTGATGCGGTTAATTTCCACAGAAAAAACATCCGAAAGAAATTAGGGCTGACCGGGAAAAAAATCAATTTACGGACCTTTCTCCTTTCACTAAACTAATAGTTTAGACCTACCACTATACTCCTTTTTTATTCCTATTGTATATGGCCCGCACCTCTTTCTATAATGGAGGGTACACTGCCCGTGAGGGCAGTTCATGACAATGGTTGCCATTGCGCATACCCAATCAGAAAGACAAGGAGGACACCATGCTTTGCAGTTTCTCAAATTTGGACGAAAACGCAATCAAATCAATCCAGGCCCTTGAGTCGG
>JAKSBB010000883.1 GCA_022361315.1 Desulfobacterales bacterium | reverse complement strand
TAAATCCGCAGCCGTGGAGATAAAGACGAGACCGGCGGATGCCCCTGAAAAATACATGGGAAAGAGCAGGCGGAACTGGGTGCTGCCCACCATTTCCCGGGGGCTGAAATTATCCGGAGTCTGGGTGTTACCGGCCGAATCCGGTGCCAGAGTATCCGGCGGATTCTTTATAAACCGGGCCAGAAGAAGGCAGGCAACCCATATGCCGGTACCGAGGCAGATCATGGTTGTGGACACGCCCATATCGATGCCTCCGGCCGGACCGGGCCCGGAGAAACGGATGAGCAGCCACTGGGTCAGTGGCGCCAGGGGAACCGGGGCCAGCCCGGCACCGGCCACCACGATACCCGTGATCATACCTGTTTTCTGAGGGGGGAACCATTTCACCGCCGCCGGGGTAAGGGCAGCGTATCCAAAGCCGACCCCTGCACCTGTGATGATGCCGAACCCCAGAATATACGCGGAGAGCTGGCTTCCCCCATATCCGGCGATCATACACCCCAAGCCTGCCAGAAAGCCCCCCAGAATCACCACCGGTCTGGGACCGATTCGGTCCTGCAGCATCCCCGCCGGTACCATGACAAAGGAAAAGGTGACCGCCATGACCGAGTAGGGCAGGGCTTTGTCTGCATGGGACCATCCCCAGTGTTCCGGGATACCCCCCTTGATGACGCTCCAGACGTATAAAATACCGAATACCAGGCCGAGCCACGAGGCAGCCGTCGTTACGAGCCAGCCGCCTGAGGCGGGAACTGATATGATGTGATTTGCGCGTTGATTCTGGGACATGGTGCACGGGTTCCGGGTTCGTCATTTTTGTAATGCCATGTCATAGAGAAAAATAGTTGATTAGTCAACTATTTTGTGTGGAGGACCCATTTGCGGGGGAATTTTGGAATAACCGATAGAACTCATACTAAATTCGTTCTATCGGTTATTCTTTGGTTTAAGATCCAAGAACTATTTATTCGCCGGAATAATTAGCACCAAGGTATTTTCCGTCGATACTCAAAAAAACGTATAGTGTCTGATTGTTTTGATCCTTCATATCCGGGTTGTTGAAAGAACAAACATGATCAATATG
>JAKSBB010000487.1 GCA_022361315.1 Desulfobacterales bacterium | reverse complement strand
CCGATTATTGAGCACCATATTATTAAGCACCATATTAGTAAAATACAGGGCGGGCATGGGCCCATCCGTGCCGAAGACTATATCAATCCATTGCCCCATGTGCTCATGCTGACCGCTATTGTTGTGGCCGTGGCAACCCTGGGCGTTGCGCTGGCCATGACCATAAAAATATACAAGGATTACAAGACCGTGGAAGAAACTGAAATAATCTCCCGGATCAAGGCCGAATCCTTAAAAGAACAGACAAATCAGACGGTGGGCCGATCTTTTTCAGGAATGGAGTAAGAGTATCATGATTGAACCCGATGCGTTGAGACAAATGAAAATGCTGGGGTATCTGACCGATGAGATGCTTCAGGCCTTGATTCCCATCATTGATGTGATGAGTTTCGATCCCGGTGAAAAGGTGTTCAGCCAGGATGATCCCGCTGACCGGCTCTATTTGTTGAAAACCGGCAAGGTATTGCTTGAACAGCGGATCTCCGAGCATGTCACCGTCTCACTGAGTGCGATTAATCCGGGATTCTCCTTTGGCTGGAGTGCGTTGATTGAGGAAAGCAGTTACTCAACAGACGCCATCTGTGCCGAGCCCAGTGAGACCTTTTCAGTCAAGACGGCAGATTTGATGCGGAAGATGGAAGAGAATCACTCCCTGGGATACATCATCAATCAACGGTTGTTGTATGTCATAAAAAAACGATTTGATGTCCGGACTAAACAATTCGTTAAAACCTTAAAGCTGCATCCGGAAATCAGTGAACTGTTATAGGTGTTGGGCATCCCTCATTAATCCATAAAAGGATACGAGACCCATGACCCCACAACTCCCCATGATAATAATTTGTGTCCCGCTGATGGTGGCTATTGTCATTGCCTTTACCGGGCCATGGACATCCGTGGGGCAAGGCCATAAAAATCTATGTTTCTTCCTGGTATCGGCCGCAATGCTGGCCTGTTTCTGGGGATCAATCACACTCCTGAACATGGTCGGTTCCAAAGGGATAATTGAATACCGTTTGGGCGGATGGGCACCTCCCATGGGCATTGTGTTACGCATCGATCATTTGAACGCTTTCATGCTGGTACTGATCAGTTTTATCGGCCTGACATCCGCGGTCCATGGAAAGAAGAGCGTGGACAAAGAGTTGCCGGATAAAACAGCCTTGTTCTGGTGTCTATATCTTCTTTTCATTACAGGACTTTTCGGGATCACCATGACCGGTGACCTATTTAATCTGTTTGTCTTCCTGGAGGTTGCATCCCTGACCGGATATGCACTTGTGGCGGCGGGCAGCAAAAAAGCCACCTTCGCAGGATTCCGGTACCTGATCCTGGGGTCGGTCGGCGCAAGCTTCTATCTGCTGGGGGTGGGATATCTGTACATCGCCACCGGTACCTTAAACATGGCCGATCTGGCAACCATCCTGCCCGGACTCTATCATTCAAAAACCATCCTTTTGGGATTTGGATTTATGCTGGTGGGTGTCAGTATCAAAACCGCATTGTTTCCCATGCATATCTGGCTTCCCGATGCCTACACCTATGCCGTTTCCGCAGTCAGTGCCATGATCGCTCCCTTAACAACCAAAGTGATGGCCTATGTCATGATCCGGGTCATGTTCACTGTATTTGAACCCCGGTTCTCCGTCTCTCTGATTGAAGTGGCGGATATTCTTGTTTGGATGGGAAGCCTGGCCATCATTTTCGGTGCAGTCTCGGCCCTGTCTCAAACCGATTTTAAACGGATGCTCTCTTACATTATCATCGCCGAGATCGGGTATATTGTCGGTGGAGTCGGTTTAGCAAACCCCGTTGGATTGAAAGGGGCGGTGTTTCATATCATCAATGATGCCGTGATGATGGCGTGCCTGTTTTACGTTGCCGGTCAGATCTCTTATCAAAAGGCTGGCCAAACCCTTGATGATTTTAACGGACTACTCAAACACATGCCTGTAACGGCTGTCGTATTTACCATCGGTGCCCTGGCCGTTATCGGCGTGCCGCCGTTGTGCGGGTTTTTCAGCAAATGGTATCTGCTGCTGGGGGGGATCCAGGCAAAGCAGTGGGGATTTGTCGGTGCATTGGCATGTTGTACGGTTATTAATATCGCTTTGTTTTTCAGATTGTTTGACCGGGTTTTGTTTGGTCATTCCCAAAGTGATGTGCGGCAATTGGAAGAAGCCCCCAAAATGCTTTTGGTTCCTTCCATGGTGATGGCTCTGGTTCTCCTTGGGATCGGTATTTTTAATCAATATATTGTCAATGACGTGTTGGGGTTTAAAATTCTGTGAACCAATGATTCAAGACCTTTTACATATAAACCTTCCACCGGTGTGGGCCGTCATTTTACCCATGCTGGTGAGCATCTTCATCCTGATGTTTGGCAAACGGCCCAATGTCAGAGAAACACTGATTATGGCCGGCAGCCTGATGCTTTGCCTGACGGTCGTGTCTATTTCCGCGACGGTGCTGAAACACGGTCCGGTCACCCAATCCATTTTCACAGTATTTCCGGGAATCGATCTGGCATTTCGTGTGGACGCATTGGGATTGGTTTTTGCTACAACCGCTTCATGCCTCTGGAGCCTGGTGACCCTTTATTCCATCGGGTATATGCGGACTTTAAAGGAGCATGCCCAGACCCGGTTTTACTTCTGCTTTGCACTGGCGTTGTCCGGGGCCATGGGAATCGCATTTGCAGCCAACCTGGTGACCCTGTTTATCTTCTATGAAGTATTAACCATTTCCACCTATCCCCTGGTGGCCCATGACGAAACCCCTGAGGCTGTTTCAGCCGGCCATAAATACCTTGCATACCTGCTGGGTGGCGGGGTTTTTCTGCTCTTGGCCATCATCTTCACATATTCGATGACAGGAACCACGGATTTTCATCCCGGGGGGATCTTGACGGGTACGCTGGGAAAAACTTCATCTGCTACACTTAGCGTCGTCTTTGTTTTTTTTCTCATCGGATTTGCCAAAGCGGCCTGGATGCCCTTTCATTCCTGGCTTCCGGCAGCCATGGTGGCACCTGCGCCGGTGAGTGCCCTGCTGCACGCCGTTGCCGTGGTCAAGGCCGGGGTCTTCGGGATTACACGAATCGTGTGTCATGTCTACGGCGTCGATCTGATGCAGGTTTTGGGACTTGGAACCGTTCTGGCAGCCATTGCTGCCTTAACCATCATTGTTGCCAATGTATATGCCCTGGGGCAGACCAATCTGAAACGGCTTCTGGCGTATTCCACCATCAACCAGCTCTCTTTTATTCTGTTGGGGCTCGCCTTGTTAAGCCCTGCTTCCATCACCGGTGCCATCCTT
>JAKSBB010000195.1 GCA_022361315.1 Desulfobacterales bacterium | reverse complement strand
GCGGCAGCGGCGGAAGAGAAATCCTGCGATGGCAGAAAATCCATCTCCCGCCGGTATTTCCTGTGGCAGGAACCCTACGCCCCAGGGACGCGTTAAATGACGATTCGATCAACCGGGACGCCCAGCGTCGTCACCCGACCACCTCTCCAATTCCCCTTTACAAACTCACACTGACCTATCTGTGTTGATTTTTTTCCCTTCCGGGACCATTCATTATATATAAAAACGGTAGCAGGCTTGCAATCTCCTGCAGTCCTGCGGCCTCAACCGACATTATTATACAGATTCAGGTAAGTGTTTATGTTTAACAATTACAAGGCATCCGACATTAACTGGGCCATCCTTTTGACAGCCTGGGGAATTGCAACGGCTTCCGCCCTGGGCAGCATCTTCTTCAGCCACGTCATGGAATATGCCCCCTGTGTACTCTGCTGGTACCAGCGGATCTGCCTGTTTCCCCTGGTGATCATTCTGGCCACCGGCCTTTTCCCCTTTGACAAGAATGCGGTGAAATACGCCCTTCCCCTTAGTGTAGTGGGATGGGGCATCGCCGCCTACCATACCCTGCTGTACGAGGGAATCATTTCCAAAGAGTTGTCCCCCTGCACCCAGGGGATCTCATGTACGGAAAAGTACATCGAACTCTTCGGATTCATCAGCATCCCCATGATGTCCCTGATGGCATTCACCCTCATTATCGGTTTATTGACAGGTTTAAAAATAAGGACGAGTAAAAAGGACAAATAAAGATGAAATATAAAATTTTCGCAGGTATCTGCCTGCTGTTTATCGCTATATTTGCAGGCACCAGCCTCTATTACAAGGAAGAACGCGCCCGGATGTACGACCAGATGGCATCCGGCAACGATCCCGTATTTATAAGGGAACACTCCCGGGTGCTCGGCAATCCCGACGCCAAGGTAACCATTGTGGAGTTCATGGACCCGGCCTGTGAAACCTGCGCCGCCTTTTCCCCGTTTATTAAAGATATCATGGCTGCCAACCCGGATAAAATCAAACTGGTTATCCGGTATGCACCATTACACCACGGGGCGGACAATTTTGTGAAAATCCTGGAAGCTGCGGGCAAACAGGGAAAATACTGGGAAACCCTGGAGGCCATGTTCCAGTCACAGTCCGCCTGGGCCAGTCACGCAGATCCCCGGCCGGAAAGAATCTGGGAGTTTCTTCCGGCAGTGGGCCTGGATATAAACCGGCTTAAAACAGATATGAATGATCCGGAATTCGAAAGAAGGATCAAACAGGATATGGCAGATGCCGATACATTAAAGGTGAGAAAAACCCCGGGCTTCTTTGTCAACGGCCGCCCCTTAGAGCCCTTCGGCCGCCAGCCCCTGTTAGATCTCATCAAAGAAGAATACAGGAAAAATTATTAAGGCAACCTTATACGGATATGATAGT
>JAKSBB010000477.1 GCA_022361315.1 Desulfobacterales bacterium | reverse complement strand
TCCTTCAAACACTTCTTATACCCGTGCCAGCGGTGAAAACTCCGGTCGGAGATATTAAAGCTGCCGGCCAGCATGGCGATCCGGGTGTGCCCGAGCCCTGCCAGATGTTCCGTGGCCATGTAGCCCCCCAGAAAATTGTCTACACCGACTGCAGACATGGGGCCCTTGCGCACCGTGGAATAGAGCAACACAAAGGGAAATTCGTCCCTTAGCAGCCGCTTCAGGATATCCCCTTTCATGTTGGTACTGGTGATGATCAGGCCGTCCACCTGACGCTCCCGGAGCACCTCAATGAGCTTGGCCTCCTTATCACCGTCGTAGTAGGAGTTACCCAGAATGACGTGGAAATCCGACTGCCCTGCCACATCCTGAATCCCCCGGGTGGACTCCGCAAACACCGGATTGCTGATGGTGGGCATGATCAGGCCGATGGTATTGGTCCGCTTGGTGACAAATCCCCTGGCCAGGGCATTGTACTGGTAGCGGCAGACCTTCATGGCCCGCTCCACCCGTTCCCGGGTTTCCGGGCGGACCTTGTCCGGCAGGTTGATCACCCGGGATACGGTGGCCGTGGACACCCCGGCTATTTTTGCCACATCATGTATGGTTGCCATGGTTCAGCATCTCCTTTGCGCAGTCTCAGGGGCAGATTCAGTCCTCTTTACGGGAGAAGTATAGATTAGCAATGGCCGCAATGGAAGTGCCGACAATCAACAAAAAGGAAATGGCATTGATCACCGGTGTGCTCCCGTCCCGGACCTGGAGGTAAAGGTTGATGGGCAGGGTGGCCTCTGACCCCACCAGGAACAGGGTGGTGTTGAAGTTCTCAAAAGACATGAGAAAAGCCACTGCCCCGGCACTGATGATGGCCGGCCGCAGGAATTTAAGGGTGATATACCGCATCACCTCAAACCGGGTGGCACCGAGATTCAGGGCCGCCTCCTCCAGGGTCCGGTCGAATTTTTTCAACCGGGCGGAGACCACCAGGGTCACCAGGGTGGTGATAAATGAAAACTGTCCCAGCACCACCAGCCAGAACCCCGGCCGGAACAAAGGGATGTCCAGCCCCATACGGTTCTCGAAAAACAGGCCCAGGGTGTTGGAAAAC
>JAKSBB010000899.1 GCA_022361315.1 Desulfobacterales bacterium | reverse complement strand
TCGTCAAAGGCATCGGCGGTGCCGTTCAGGTGGAAAGTAGCCCCGGAAAAGGCACGCAATTCAGGGTGTACTTCCCCATGGAAAAAGGAGATGCCGAAGATAAGTCGCCTCACCTAGATGCAGAGAAGCTGACGGGCGGTACGGAGACCATCCTGCTGGTGGATGACGAGGAAATTGTCATCACCACGCTGACGAAGATTCTCAACCGTCTGGGATACCGGGTTATTCCATGTTCCGAAGGGAACGAAGCCCTTACCGTATTCCGCAATACCCCGGACCGGGTGGACCTGGTGATCACGGATATGACCATGCCCCGGATGACCGGCGACAACCTGGCGGCGGCGTTGAAGCAGATCCGGCCGGATATCCCGGTATTGATCTGTACGGGATTCAGCGAAACCCTCTCGGGTAAAACGCCGGAGGACCTGAACGTTCAGGGTATTCTGACAAAACCCATTGTCATGAAAGACCTGGCTGCCAAGGTGCGGGAGGTGCTGGGGCGCTCCCGTCCGGACTGATCTTGGCTGCTTTTCCCTGATCGACTGTATGATCGGCCGTATTGACTTTTAACCGTATTTCAGCCACCCTGAACATCAAGCGGCACCACTCATTCCTATATTCAAGTGCCGGTTTTCACCATCACCTCTATCCGAAAAGGAGCGTTCCCATGAAAAAGTATTATCTCCGTGCCGGTATACTGCTGGCGATTATCTTCGTCTTTGCCGTAACCATAGCGGGTGCCGGCACCGGTCCCATCAAACAGCTGCCCGGGATATCCCAGAACAGCCAGTTCAGTTTCACGGTATTCGGGGACACCCGGACATCCGCATCAGGATCAACCGACGGGCACGATGTGGTTTTTCAACTGGCAAGGGAAGAGGTGTTCAAGGCGGTGGGTGAAACCCTTGACAGCGGCAGGGCATTATTTTCTCTTTTCACCGGGGATCTGATCTGGCAAGGCGGAGAGGCGGGATACTGGACATCCCCGGCATCCCGTTTTCCCAATGCGCTCCGGACCAGAATCTATCCGATCCCGGGTAACCACGAGACCTGGAACGATCCCCTTTTGAAACAGTATTTCTCCTTTTTCCCTCAGCTTGAAGACAACCACAGCTACTACTTCACCTGCGGCAACTCCCTGTTTATATCCCTGTGCACCGGCGGATACATCGGCGAGTACAGTAAAGCCGCCTCCTTTGCCCAGGACCAGGAATTCACCTGTATCAAGGCCGGTTATGCGGATCTGGATCTGCCCGATTTTCTCATCAGAACAGCAGATGCCATGGCAGCAGCCGGCACCCCCTTGAAAAACATATTCATGCAGTATCATAAACCCTCATTTTCCTATTACAAACATCCCCCGCTGAACAAGGAAAATGATCCGGTAGAAGCATTGAAGGCCTTCAGCAAGAACCGCCCCGGCCTTCAAATGGTTGTCTTTAACGGCCACAACCATACCACGGAACTCTACCAGCCTACACCGAACATCAGTGTGCTGGTGGCGGGTGGCGGCGGTGCCCCCCAGAAAACCCTGTCCGACAGCCTGCCGTCGGATGCGGTTAAGGCCATCTATAAGGCAAAAGGGGTGGATGAAATATTCTGGAAAGCGCTGGGCAGCACAACGGAAGACCGGACCCAGCGGATCAACTACTGGGTGGTTGATGTGGATAACACCACCAACACAGTGAGGGTCACGGAAAAGGTAATGCGCGTGGCGGAAGCCGGGCCGGTTTTTGTGGACGGATTGGTCATGGTGAACGGCGGATTTAAATAGGCACCTCCGCTAACTAAGCCCCCCCGTTAACTTCCCCCGGCTAATTCTCCCCAATAGTGAATCCGGCGGGGAAGCCGCCCACGGTGGACCGGATTGATAAACCCCACGAGTTCACCGGTCCGGGACAGGAGTTCGATACGGACCCAGACGGGATCTGATGTGTCAACGGTACCCACCAGTCGGTGGGTGCCGTTTCCGGATATGGTTTCAGACGCCTTAACCCTGCCGTTCTCAACCCACCGAATGTCCAGGGGAACGGTGGCATTTACGATTGTCACTGTGGCTGTCAGTTCCCCTGCGGCATCCTCCGGCAGTGTATCCCCGGGCAGAAAACGCTGTCCGGCCAGGGAGAACTCCGCCGAAATTTCAAGTTCGCAGGATACGATGACGCGCCCTGTTGCCACAGATTTGAGAATCGCTGCGGCACTTAACTCTTCTGCAAACACCCGGGTGGCCGGCAGCCCGATGGCCGCCGGTATCGAAGCACCCTCATAGGATTCCCCGGGGCGCATATGATAGTCACTGCCTCCGATGCCCCAGACCTTGTAACCGTTATTCCACAACGCTGTCAGCAAATCCAGGGCCTTCAGGTTGTCCCGGGGTGCGGTTTTCCAGGTGGGATCACAGATCACCTCCAGGCAGTGAATCCGCCTCAGGGGAAAATCCGGATATTCAAAGTCCCACGGTGCCATGGCCGGATGGTTGATGCTGACCAGAACATCCGAATTTTTGCAACCCTCAAGATACGATTCCAGACACTGAACTTCATCAGCCACTTCAGCAACCACCTCAGGAGAAGGCTGGGGATGCCTGTCGATGCCCAGCAGGTTGACGTGTCCGATCCCCGTGGTTACTTCCATTCCCGGAATCACGAGGAAACCATAGTCCGGCAGGGACAGGGGAAGCGTGTTATGGTCCGTCACCGTAAAAAAATCAAGTTCCCTTTCCCTGGCGGTACCGACGGCTTCTGCCAGAGTCATCTGGCCGTCCGAGCCCCGGGTGTGGGTGTGGAAATCCCCGGCATACCAACGACGGCCTTCGGCATGGATGGCCTGACTGGCAAATGGATTCACCGGGAGCGGATCAGGCCCTTTTTTGATTTGTTCCCCTTTGTCCAGCAATGTAGTAACCGTCACCCGGTAGCTGCACTCAGCCCGGTGAACGGCAGGTGTTGATGCAAAAGGAATCACCGCCAGTGTCCATTTCCCTGCCGGGAAACTGCCCGGGAGGCATTCCGGTGTTGTGACATCTGAAGCAGAAGACAGAAAGCAGGGTTCTTTACCGGGTAAGGGCTGGTATTGGCACCGCAACTTTTTTTTACTGTCCCAGACCATGAGCTGGATACGGAGCCCGCCTTCCACCGACGCATCAATCCGGATGGCCCGGGCCTCTGCCCCGGGTGAAAAATGATAAAGCACAGCCCGGCAGTCATCTTCTGCCGGTGCGCCATTAAAAATATATGAGTGCATGATGTCTCATGGTATCCGTCCTGTCCGGAATGATTTGCCGGGGTTCCGGACAGGACAGACACAACTCAATGGTTATTACTCCACAGTGGTTATTCCACGTAGGTATTTTTCAGATAGTAGGACTCCCCCGGCCGGGGACGATAGTCTTTTACCCGCGCGGAAATGGCCTCAAAGGTAACCGGTTCGTACAGGTAAATAAAAGGCGGGTTCTCTTTCATGTAATTGTGGAGTTCGCCATAGATAGCAGCTCTGGCCGTGTCATCACTGGTCCGGCCGATCTGTGCCAACAAATCGTCAATCCTGGGATCAGACCAGGCGGAGTAACTGGCACTCATGCCTCCCAGGGCACCTTTGAGCCGGGGTAAAGACTCTCCTGCCCGTTCGGACCAGCTGTCACCAAACATCGGGGGCAGTTTCTTAGTGGCTTCCATATCCCAGAATTTTCCGGATTCCATGATCTTCAGGTCCAGCTTGATTCCCACTTCCGCCAGATACCCCTGAACCGCCTCACAAACCTGTTCGAAATTGGTGTAAGCGCCGGCGGGGCAGGCACAGCCAAGGTCAAACCCATCGGCATATCCGGCCTTTTTCAACAGGGCTTTGGCTTTCTCGGGATCGTAGCCAAAAGGGCCTACAGCCTTATCATATCCCAGGTTACCCGGAGTCATCAGACCGGTGGCCTGGCGTCCGTTTCCGTTGAATAATGCATCTATGATGGCCTGGACATCCACGGCGTAGTTCAGGGCCTGGCGGACCATGGGATCCTCGGTGGGTTTTCCCTTACCGGTGGTCAGGTTATTGAAGGTCATATAGTACACCCGGTCCACGGGGTACTTGATGACTTTCACATTTTTATCACTTTCCAGACTGGTTGCCTCTTCGGCATTCAGACGGGCAACGATGTCCACTTCCCCGGTTTTAACAGCCGCCATCCGGGTGGAGGATTCCGGGATGGGTCTGAAGATCAGGTGTTTAACCTTGGGCAGCCCTTTTTCCCAGTAATTGGGATTGGCTTCATAGACAATGCGGTCCCCTTTTTTCCACTCTTTGAAAACAAAAGGCCCTGTGCCCACGGGATGGCTCAAAAATTCCGCTTCCCCGACTTCACTGTGATATTTGGGCGGGATGATGCCCCAGTCATTGGCCAGATAGCGTACCAGCAGAGGATTGGGATCTTTGCCCGTGGAAATCTTCACCGTATAATCGTC
>JAKSBB010000840.1 GCA_022361315.1 Desulfobacterales bacterium | reverse complement strand
TTACCGGCAAGATCGTTGATATTGTGGATATCCGGCACGTTTTCCCGGGTGATGATAACCACGGGATAGGTGAGGTAGGGTGCCGTGAAAAGAAGGTATTGCCCCCTGTCCGGCGTATTGGAGAGGCAGGGAAAAAAATCGATGTCGCCCCGCCGTCCCCTGACCAGGGCTTCGTCAAACGGAATATCGTAAATGATATTCATCTGGACCCCGAGACGCCTGGAGATGACATCCAGATAATCTGCCACCATCCCCTTGAACTGGTGAGGCCGACCCTCTTTCTTCTCCACCCACATATAGGGAGGGAACGCCACCCCAACCCCCACCCGGATGACCGGGTGCTCCGCCAGCCACTGCTTCTCGGTAATCGTCAGGGGGATTTTCGGGGATACGGCCAGGGCAATGTCTCCGAATATAAGCAGGCCCAGCACCATCCACACAATAGCGGTCAAGGTCTTTTTCGCGGTCGTCATTCCAGGGGTTTCCGGCATTTATCTATGTTGCTTTCCCTAATTTTCTATGGTTTTATTTACTAGTATTCGGTCAGTTTATCTTGAATCGGAGCGGAATGCAAATGACGAATCACCCGAAAATCGCCTTTTTACGATCCGGTGTGTCCCAGATGTGGTCCGTATCCTCATACAATTCCCTCAACTGTGTTTCAACCCTTCGCCGCAGCGACTCAAATTCATCCCTGTTCATTTCCCTGGGGACATGAATGGCCTTTCCGAACCGGATGATCACGCGGCTGAAAGGCTTGGGAACCATGAACCGGTCCCAGGAGTTGAACACCCACCGCCGCTCCCCCGAGGTAATGGTGGGGACAATGGGCAGTTCCGCATACTGGGCAATGCGGATCAACCCCGGCTTAACAACGCCGAAGGGCCCCTGGGGGCCGTCAACAATATGCCCGACCTTATGGTTGCTGCCACCCAGCGATTTAATCTCTTCCAGCGCCGCTTTCCCCCCTTCTGAAGAAGAGCCCCGGACCGGGTGCCACCCCAGAATGTTTACGGCCCTGGCAGCCATTTCGCCGTCCCGGCTTTTTGAAATGATAATGGCGATGGGTTTTCGCGTTGAAAAAAAGGTGATCCCCGGAAAAAACCGTTGATGCCATGAGGCATAGACCAGCCGCCCCTTCTCCCTCAGGATCCCGGTTTCATTTTCAGGGTCCACAAGTTTCACCCGGTAAGTGGCGGACAACAACCGGACCAGCATTAAACCGGCATAGGGAAACAGATAATGGTATAGGAATTTCTTGAACCTTTTTTTTATCATGATATCAACCCCGATCAGATGGAATGTAATGCAGTGGTCTTTATCATGAAACCGGGATGTTGCCAAGCCCCCTACTTTAGGGTGATCCGTTCATAAATCGCCAGCGTATCCCTTGCGGGAACCGCGTCGAGATCCTGTTTGAGTGTTTCCCGGCAACGGTCAAAAACCGAGACGGCCTCGGTTTGCATTCCGGCATCCGCATACAGAATCATCAGGTTCTGGTAAGCGGGTTCATTGCAGGCGTCCAACCGGAGCACGGCTTCCCAGGCCTCCACTGCGGCCTGCCACTGGTCCAGTTCCTCATGGATGGCTGCTTTTTTCACAAGCACGGAGATACATTTTCTGCGAAAGAACTCCCGTGTATTGCCCATCCACTCCAGATAGGGATCTTCGGCAAAATAGTCCCCCCTGTAAAGCGTCAGGGCCTTGTCATAGACATCCAGTGCCTCACTCAGACGCCCTTTTTGCTCCCTGGCGTTGCCATCGTCCACCAGTGCAGAAAACAGGCGGGTATCCGTCCGGACCAGTCCGGGATCCAGAGATATCCTGCCGGCCTTCTGGCTGAGATAGACGTACCCGAACGCTTTTGAATGAGACGGTTCCAGCGCCTTACGCAGACGATACAGGTTCACCTTCAGGTTCTTCTCTCCGGCAGCCGCAGCTGTATCCGGCCACAGTGCGTCTATGAGCACTTCTTTGGGAACATCGGTACCGCCTTTCAACACGATGGCTTTCAAAAGCTGCAGTGGCTTGGCCCCACCGAAAACAGACACCGGCAACGCCTTTGTACCCAGCGTCACGGAAAACGGCCCAAGGGTGTTGATCATGACCCTGGGCCGGGTTGCCCGGAACAGCTTGGAAAGTCGATCAGCAGCCTCTCCCTGCTTTTTTTTCGGCAACCCGGAAAGAAACGTTTCAATCTCCCGGGCAGTTAATTCCAGGATCTCCGGTGCGACGAAACCGTCCAGAAAGACGGCCAGTTTATCCTCCGGTACCACCTGCTTAGAGCAGGCCAGCACCAGTCCCCTGGCCAGGGTGCCGTGATCCAGAAGGGGGAAATAATGGTAGTTGTTTTCCATGGCCCGGGACACCCCTGTTTCCAGGACCCTTGCCCCACCGGACGCATCCCCCGTGTCATGGGCCAACACCCCGAGGCAGATCGCTGTTTCACTGCCGGCCAGGTCTGCGCCGATGGATTTGAAGTACTGGAGAACGGCCTTCAGTTCATCCCGCGCCGCGTCATACCGCTCCGCCCGGTACAGGGCCAGGCCCAGCACCTGCCGCGCCAGGGAAAGATGAATATCCCCGCGGCGGGACTGGTCAAGTTCGCGGATGGCATTTTTGGCCGCGTCAACCGCCCTGTCGAATTGCCCCCTGCACAGGGCGGCAATGGCCTTGATCCGGTGGGATATCCCAAGATAGAAATCGTTGCCTTCCAAAATGGAAAAGTCCGACAGATGGTCCGCAGCCTGAACCGCCTGATCGTATTGGCCGGTCTGAATATGATAAACGGCCCGGGTTTCCACGGTACCGGGATAGAGAAAAATCAATCCGAACTTGTCAATATCCGCCTCGGATTTTGACAACAATTCGTCGGCCAGTACCATATCTCCCCGTTTCAGGGCAAAGTCCGCATTGGTGATATTTTTAAGCGCCCGATACTCCGGATACTGAGTGGTCATGGTACGGGTCTTCTCCAACATGGCCCTGGCTCCGGAAAGATCACCGGCATGCACCAGTCCCAGAATCTGGATGATGGAGGCATTGAGCTGCAGATCCGGATTATCGATATGCCGGGCCAGGATCACTGCGTTCCGGCAGGCGGACATCCCTTTGGGAATATCTCCGTTACCGGCAATATAGCCCAGGCCGATCTGTTGCCAGAGCAGCGCCCTGGCCCAGGTGAACCGGTGCTGCCCTTTCAGGTCTTCCAATGCCTGTTCTCCGGCCCGGATCCATTTCAGAATAATCCGGGAGGGCTGCCGGATAAACACAGAGGCTTCTATGAGATATGCTGTGCAGAGCAATATGCCGCGGGCATCGGATTGCTCCCGGAACAATTCCAGCGCCCCGGCAAAGGCCCGGATATTGTTTTTCCCCCCTTTGATCCGCAGGGCCATGGTGGCAAAGAAGATCAACCAGGGATCTTCTGCTGTCATCTGCTCAGGAAGGGCATCGATCCACTCCGCCAACCGGTGGGCCCGCCCGGTGATGACGTAATCCGCCCCTTTAATCCGGATAATTCTGGCGATTTGTTCATAACATCCGGCCGCCATAAAATGGCCGATGGCCTTTTCGTGATCCTTAAGCTCCCAATAGATATCACCGGCCTGTTCATTCAGCTTCCGAATCCCCCTACTACCGGCGGTTTCCCGAAGATCTGCAGTTAGAAACTCCCGGAACAATGCGTTGTACCGGTATACCGGCCCTCCGGCATCATGCCTCACCCTTCGGATAAACAGATTTCTGCGCTCCAGTTCGGCCAGCATGGCGCGGGGATCGGCTGTTTCAAAAAACAAGGTAAGTACCTTTGTATCCAGTTCATCAAAGATGGCGGTCTTCTTAAGAAGGTCCCGGATATCCGGGGTCAGGCTCCGGTAAATCTCACTGGAAAAATAGGAAAAGGCTTCGGCGGTCAAATGATCCGGCAGATGGTTCAGGTTGCCAGCCCGGCGCAGGGATTCTGAGACAAGCACCAGACCGCCGGCCCATCCCTCGGTTGCCTTCAGGATTTTACCCACCGTCTCTTTGCCGGGGACATCCCCTCCATCCGTCAGCCACGGCTTTTCAGTGAAAAAGGCCATGGCCTCATCCAGGGTAAATGCCAGGTCCGTGTTGGTCAGAGTCAGCACCTGACGGGATATTTTGAATCGGGACAGGTTGATGGGCGGCCGGGTCCGGGAGATGAGGAAAAACCGCACAAAAGGCGGACTGTCGTTGATCAGTCCCTCAATCAGGTCCAGGGCAGATCCCCTTTCCCCCAGCACTTCCATATCGTCAAAAACAATATTCAAGGGCTTGCCGTAAAGCGTAAGGATCTGCACCACAATATCGATCTGCCGGAGCAGGTCCTGTCGCCCCCCCAGAGGGATGTGTGGGGGCGCTGCAGTGTTACCGCGTTCTGTATTGCCTTGGGAGTCATCGGGAAGTTCTCTGATGAGAAGATCAAACAGCACCCCGTGGTCTGACGCGGTGGGGTCCAGATGAAACCAGATACTCAGTTCGGGCCGTTGCTTTAAAAAAGAGGCCACCAGGGTGGACTTGCCCTGGGCCGCCTGTCCGGTCACAGGGACGACACGGCAGCGCTCGTATTGCGACAAGATGTTGTAGAGCCTTGGCCGGGGCAGTACATCCGGGGTTTCCGGAATATGGGAGCCACCGGGAATCACAACCCGGGTTCCTCCACATCTTCGGGCAGCAGGGTTGCCAGTTTATCGATGCCGGCCATTTCAAAAAAACGGATGTAATTGTAGGACAACCCGGACATCTCAATGTGGGCGCCGGTCCCTTCAAACCGCCTGAGAAGACTCACCAGCAGGGAGATACCCCGCCGGTTAATGGAAAAATCATCCCTGAACCGGCACACCACCCTGCCCCCCGGCACCGGCTCCGTGAACAGGCCTTCCAGTTGAGTTTCCGCAGCTTCCGTGAGTCTGCCGCCGAGGGTGAGCGTGAGGACGTCCGCGCCGGCGTCATCAATGGCGGAGAAATCGCCTTCATTCTTTCGCTCCAGCCGTTTTTCCGCCCGGATCAGCGCGGAGTTGAGGGCAGCCCGCTCAACCGGTTTATTGATGAAATCCGAAGCATCCAGATCCAGGGCAGACATGGCCCGTTCCATGTCCCCGTGGCCGGTTATAATGACCACCTGGCAGGAGGCACCTGTCTCCCGGATCCGCCGCAGTACCTCCAGTCCGTCCATCCCCGGCATACGGATGTCCGTAAACACAATATCCGGTCCCTCGGAGGCAAAAACGTCCATCCCCTGCTCTCCGCTTTCTGCGGTGAGCACCTCATAGCCGTAGGCGGCCAGAAACAATTTAAACATGGCCAGGGTGGGCCGTTCGTCATCAATGACCAGAATTTTCATGGGTCTTTCGCTCCTGTTCCGGATTCTCCGGGTCTAAAAGGTTCTGGCTGTTTTGAGCCGGAAATAAAATCTTAAATGTGGTGCCCTGCCCTAAGGAAGAGGTAACGCTGATCGTTCCGTTGTAGTCCCGTACAATGCCCTGGACAATGGGCAGTCCCAGCCCCAGCCCCTCCCCCATCTCCTTGGTGGTATAAAAAGAATCAAATATGGTTGTGGTACGGTCCTCCGGAATTCCGGTACCGTTATCCCTGACCATAAGCCCCACCACATCTCCGTCTGAAAATGTGATGATGCGAAGTGCCCCGCCGTCAATGTCACCTGTGGATTCGATCCGCTCGTTCACCGCATCCCTGGCGTTGGTCACCAGGTTGAAGATGACCTGCTCCATCCGGTTGTTATGGGCCAGAATATTGGGAATGGTCTCATCCAGTTCCAATGCCAGATCAATGTTCTGCAGGGCCAGTTGCCTGCCCACAATCTTATGGACGGATCGGACGCAACGGTTCAGGGAAATTACTTCCCGGGCAAAATCAGCCTTTCTGGAAAAGCTCTTGAGTCGCCCCACAATTTCCGAGGCCCGGGATACCTGGGCGGAAATCTCGGTCAACACCATGGCCAGTTCTTCCGTCCCCACCTGACTTTTACGTTCATGCATCATGGTCAGGTACTCACTGCCCATCTTTATGGCGTTGAGGGGCTGATTGATCTCATGGGCGATACCGGCGGACATTTTTTCCAGGTTGGCCATCTTCGAGGCCTGGATCAACTGGGTGTCCTTTTCCACCAGCTCCGTGATGTCCGTTGTGGCCACAATAATGACGTCCCTGTCCCGGTATTCGGAAGGGCTTGCGTGGATGTTCACGAACAGGGACCGGCGGTCTTTTCTGAACAGGGTGACCTTTGAGGAAATGACAATTGACTTGCCTTCGGGGTACTCCCGTTCAAAGGCCTCCCGGTTCAGGTTCCCCAGGGAGACAAGGGACATGCCGGTCAGCGCCTCCCGGTCATAACCGAACACTTCCGTTGCTTTGGGGTTGGCATCCAGAATCTCCAGACTCTGCCGGTGGATGACAAAAATAGGATTGGGCCCGCTGTGGAAGAGGGACCGGTACTTCTCCTGGGATTCCCGTAACCGTTCCGTGGAAGAGGCCAGCCGGGAGGCCATCTGGAGAAATGAGTTGGTGAGAATGGCAATCTCGTCCTCCCGCGCCTCCAGGTCTCCTGTATCCGGTGTCATCTTTCCCCGGCCCAGAAAATGAAAATCCCCCCGGCTGAGCTGGGCGGTATAACGGATCAGGGAGGTGACCGGACGGGTGATGTTCAGCGCCAGCCTGTGGCTAAGGAAGAAGAACACCAGCGTCACTGCGGACAGGAAACTTAGAAAAATCATCCTGAGCCGGTCGATCAGACTTTCAATGTGGGCCCGGTCCATTCCGATCTGAACGGAACCGATGGTGTAGATCCCCTCTTTCACGGGGACCGTAATATGAAAAACCGAATGCCGGCCCACCCGCATATCCGCCACCTGCCCCCCGGATTCCCCTTCATTTACCGGCACCGGCCCGAATCCCTTCGGAATACCGGTGGTGAAGGTATGGGCCAGAATCTTCCCCCTGTTGTCAGCGATTAAGAGGTACACCACGACCTGCTGCCGGTTTCCCAGGCGGGCATCATAGGCCAGTGCCGTCAGCTCCGCCCGGTTCTTGGTCAGGATATGCACCCTGGAACTGTCCGCGACGCTTTGGGCAATGCCCACGCCCCGTTGTTTCAGCTCGCCGGTGAGGCTGGATATGAGCAGCGCCCGGGTGAACAGGGCGATCAGAATAGATACCACCAGGGTAAACCCCAGGCAGGAGATAAAAATCTTGTTCTTCAGGGTGAGCCGGTCAAAGTGTTTCATTTGATGCTCACCAGACGGCTGTTGTGAATCTTTGTAAAGTAAACCTGCTCCAGTCCCTGGTAATCCCCTTTTCCAAAGGAGAGGGAGTTGGCGATTCCCAAGTCGAAATCGTTTATGGATTCGATGGCGGCGATAAATCCTTGCCGGGTGATATATCGCCCGCCCCGGTCCAATGCCTCCGCAAGAATCCTGGCATTGATATACCCCTCCAGACCCACAAAACTCGGTACGGCATCGGGGTAATATGTTTTCAGATGTGTGATATAATCCCGGATACCGGGCAATTCATCGTCACCGGCAACCGGCGGGGGCACCACCTGGGAAACCATCACCCCTTCACCGATCCGCCCCAGCCGCCGGGCCAGTTCCGATGCCCCCACAAAAGAGACGTTGTAAAAGAGGGGAGAAAAATTTCGTTCCTTGGCCAGCCGGATGAATTTTGCGCAGGCGTCGTAAGTGCCGATCATCACCACTGCCTGGGCTTCGGAATGAATGATGTTGTCAAGGCCGGTGTCCACATCCAAAGTGCCCCGGACATAGGTGCCTTTGGCCACGGGTTTCCTGTTGAAGTGCCTTAAGGCGATTTCAGTCCCCCTGAGCCCGTCAAACCCGTATTCGTCATACTGGTAGAACACCGCCACCCGGTTGAGACCCTTTTGCCGGACAATCAGGTCCACCGCCGCCCGGATCTCCTGGTAGTAGGACGCCCGGACATTAATCAACAGCGGATTCACAGGCTCCCGGAGCCGATGCGCCCCTGTAAACATACCCAGC
>JAKSBB010000677.1 GCA_022361315.1 Desulfobacterales bacterium | reverse complement strand
GATCCCTGCACAGGCCCTGTGGGCAGTCTTTCTGGGCCTTGTACTATGGTTGGTTCTCAACCGCCATCCTTACGGTGATAACCTCAGATTTTGCGGGGACAACGATGCGGCAGCTTCTGCCATGGGCATCCCGGTGGGCCGCACCAAGGTGATGCTCTTTATCCTGATGGGAATGGTGTCTGCCTTTTCCGGTATGCTTGTCTGTGCCGAGATGTCTTCCTGGTGGCCCACTCAGGGGGCGGGATATATGCGTCTGGTCTTTGCCTCTGTATTCATCGGCGGCACAAGCGTCTACGGCGGCACCGGAACCATTTACGGCACCTGTGTCGGGGCTGTGATCATCGGCATTATTGAGGCAGGTATTGTCAGTGCGGGTATTTCAGGGCTTTGGATCAG
This sequence comes from Desulfobacterales bacterium, assembly GCA_022361315.1. Next base: position 2,814 of record JAKSBB010000677.1, on the reverse strand, counting down.
AATGGTCTATGGAGTTATTATCATCTTCAGTGTTTCGGTCTTCGCTTTGGTCGAAAAAAAAAGATAGCCATTTCGGCTATCCGCTGTTTCAGCCGGCCAGGATACGTCATGTATTTTCTTTCAACATGTCGTATTTATAAATACGTCGTACCATATCCGGGCTGAATATAATTGGGGTTATAGTTGCTTAATTTTTTCGGATTGATTGCTTTCTCTTATCATTTTTTGTAGAGTGAACAAGATTTACTCCTAAAAATGAGCCCCAAATGAATGATAAATTAAATTTTAAACGCAACCAGTTTGTGGTGTTCATCTCGATTCTGCTATTCGTTTTGCTTGTTGGTGTAATCTCCTCTGAATATCTTGTCCGTTTTGGTGAAGCACGCGAAAGAAGAAGCTTATTGCAACTCACTGAAACAGCGACTGCTGCGATCGATGCCACACAAGTTTCGCAACTTGAGGGTATCCCTGAGGAAGCCGACTCAACTCAATACAAGATATTAAAGAAGCAAGTGGAGTTGCTTCATACGCATGTCCCCGAAGCCGGATTTATCTATCTAATGAGGCTTAAAGGGGGACGAGGTGTGTTTATAGCGGACAGCGAACCTGCGGATTCAAAAGATTCGGTGCTGCCGGGAGAAACATGGGATGAACCCACCAAAGAGTTTATCCAGGCATTCATAACAGGCAAATCCTTTACTGAAGGGCCCATTGAAGACAAGTGGGGCGTCTGGGTTTCAGGACTTGCTGCCATCCGTCATACTGAGACCCAGGCCGTTCATGCCTTGTTGGGAATAGATATCAGTGCAACACATTGGAATAAGACCATACTTTCATATCGTCTCTTGGGGTATGCGCTGACGGTTTCCCTACTGATTCTGGTTGTGTTTTTTTATATCTATACAAACAAACTGCAACGGGCGAACCAGGCAATCCTTATTGAAATGTCTGAAAGACGAAAAGCGGAGCATGAAATCAAAGAGCTGGGCGGGTTACTCCCCATCTGTGCATCTTGTAAAAAAATTCGTGATGATAAAGGATATTGGAATAATTTAGAAACCTACATTGAAAAACATTCTGATGCCTCATTCAGTCATGGGATGTGTAAAGAATGTTCTGATGCGATGTATGGCAACAATGATTGGTATTTGAATATGCAAAAAGATAAAGACTCAAATAAACAGAATTGACTGATTGCTGTTTGGAGCACAAAACAGATGGGGGCAAAACGCCCCCAAACGCTAATCCTTTACGATAAACTCATCCAGTTTGGCAAAGAGTTCTTCAGGCCACTCCTCCGCCGTAAGAAATATCTCTTTTTCCTCTTCGGTGAGGCTGTCCCGGATGGCCGGCGGCAGGCTGTCAAACGATATCTGCCGCTCTTTCAGGGTTTTCTTATCCATAGTATTCAATAATTCCTTAAAAACAAGTTAAGCCGGGAACAGCCTTGAAATCAATGCGGTCACGGCGGTTTCCACCCGGAGGATTCTGGGGCCCATGTTGTAGGGGGCGAATCCGGCCTCGCCCAGGGTATCCACCTCAAGGTCGATGAAACCGCCCTCCGGCCCGATCACCAGAATGGTCTCTTCTTTTACACCAACCGGGCAGGGTTGTGAAGTCTTTGGATGGGCCAGGATGCAATTTTTCCCCGGGGCCATCTGCGCCAGGTCCGTTTTGACAAAGCTTGTGAAGTATCGCTTGAGGTAGAGGTTGGGCAGCACCGTGTCCTTGGCCTGTTCAAGTCCTAACAATAAGTGACGTTCCAGCTTCTCCCGTTCCAGCAGGTCGGAAAGCCAGAAGGACTTTTCCACCCGCCAGGCATTGATCAGATAAATATCCCGGACCCCCATGCTTGAGGCAGCCTGGAGAATCCGTTTGAGCATCTTGGGCCGTGGCATGGCCAGAACAAGGGTAAGCGGAATTTTAGGCGGCGGCTCCGTATCAAAGAAAACCGTCATCCGGAACCCGTTTCTGTCAATGGCCGTGACCTCACCGGTTCCCATCATCCCGTTGACCCTGCCGCAGGCAAGCCGGGTGCCGGCCTTTGCCCGGATCACCTTTTTGACATGCATGAACCTGCGGCCGGTTATAGATACCGTATCCGGACCTGTAAAGTCCGCATCCCTTAGAAGCAGCAGATTCATTTTAAAAGGTGACCACTTCCGGATTCCGGATCATCTCTTTAAAGGTTTTCAGCCAGTCTTTCCCACCTGTGAGAACGGCCAGTTCTTCGGCAAGGTGAACCGGGGTTACCCCTTTCTGCCGTCCCAGCCCTTGGAGGCAGGAAGGACAATTGGTCAGGATTTTCTGCCCCTTGGTCACCTCGCCGTTCACCTCGGTGATGGCATCGGTTTTTCTGTCGTACATGGCATTGGAGATGTCCGGCCTGGAAATGGCCAGGGTGCCGGCTTCCGAGCAGCAGTGGGGCACCGCATCAACCGTCATACCGGTAGCGGACAGAAATTCCACAGCCTTCTCTTTCAGGGAATCGTGACAGGGGGCGTGGTACAGGTAAGCGTCTTCGCTTTCGGGACTCAGCCCGTCTTCCAGCAGAAAACCCGCAATATCCCGGATCTCGGCATCAAAGACCTCGCCTGCCCCCAGGTCTGACAGCGATTCCATACAGGTGCCGCAGGACACGATGCACCCGCTGAACTTGAGATCGTTGAACATATCCCGGATCTGGGTAAGGATAATAATATTCTCAAGGAAGATCCGGTCAAAATCCGTTTTCCTGGCATTGACCTTCAGGGGATAACCGCAGCACAGGTAGGGTGGCGGCAATACCACCCGGTGTCCCCGGGACAGCAGCAG
>JAKSBB010000173.1 GCA_022361315.1 Desulfobacterales bacterium | reverse complement strand
TGCTCTCCCGGGGGGCGGCTGCCCAGAATCTGGCCGGCTATGTCTCCTACCTGGGCGGACCGCGCACCCAGACCCAAGCCGACGGTCCGGAGGAATTCCACCTGGTGATTCTGGACAACGGCCGGTCAAAGATCCTTGCCGATCCGGAGTTCCGGGAGGTGCTCACCTGTATCCGGTGTGCGGCCTGCCTCAACGTCTGCCCGGTCTACGGCAGCATCGGCGGCCATGCCTATGGCGCGCCTTACTCCGGTCCCATCGGTGCTGTGGTCACCCCGCTTCTGGTGGGGGTGAACCGTGCCAAGGATCTGTGCAAGGGGGAAAGCCTCTGCGGGGCCTGTCGGAAGGCCTGTCCCGTGGACAACAACCTGCCAAGGATGTTGCTGGCCCTGCGCCGGAAGCTTGCCCAGGGTGATCCGGACTGGCAGGTCACCGCCACCGGTGGAAAGGAAAAGCTCATGTTCCGCCTCTGGGCAAAGATCATCGGCCACCGCCGTCTCTATGAACTGATGCTGAAGGCCGGCAGTCTCGGGCAGAAGTTTCTTCCCGGCGCCCACAGCCTTTCCGGCACCCGGGGAATGATCCGCACCCTTCCCGGGGCATCCGGCTGGACAGCCACACGGGATCTGCCCAAAGTCGCCCCGAAAACATTCATGGAAAAATGGAGAAAGGGGGAGATCCGTTAAATGGACGAACTGCAATTTATGGACGTTGTTCGCACGGCACTTTCCGATGTGCAGGACCGCAGAGGGCCGGCCGTCATGGAGCCGGAAACACCTGAAAACTTCCAGGCAACCCTGGACCGGTTTAAGAACAGGCCGCGGTCCGGGCAGCTGGCTCTCCTGGAACCCCTGTCGGCCTGTGCCGCCGGACTCAATATTAATCTGTCCGTTGTGGAAACGGTGAAAGAGGCGGGGGAATCCATCCTGAATCTGGTCCGGGAAAAATCCCCGGAGTACGGCACGGAAAAGAAAGTGGCGGCCTGGCGTCACCCCCTGATCGACCGTCTGGATATCGAATCCGGTCTGGCGGAAGCGGATATCCCTCTGGTACTGCCGCCTGAAGGGGACCTGTCACCCGAGTTCAGGGCTGCCTACAGAGAGGAGGTTGCCGGTGCTTTCGTGGGCATCACCGCCGCAGATTACTGCGTGGCGGAGACCGCCACCCTGACCATGAAGAACAACAGCGGACATCCCAGAATCGTTTCCCTGCTGCCGGTGATTCATGTGGGTGTGGTAACCCTGGACCAGCTGGTGGAAAACCTGTCGGAACTCTACTTCAGGCTCCAATGGGACCCAAATGAAGCAGGGGCGCCGGGGGGTGCATCCGGCGGCATCGGCAACGGCATGACCTTTATCTCCGGACCCAGTAAAACAGGGGATATTGAACTGGTGATGGTCCACGGTGCCCACGGCCCAAGAGAACTTCACCTCTGCGTTGTCACGGGAGAGACCCGATGAATTATCCGGAGATGTACCGGCTTTGCCAGACCGTTGAGG
>JAKSBB010000817.1 GCA_022361315.1 Desulfobacterales bacterium | reverse complement strand
TTTTAAGCCCTTCCGGAGTCCCTGCACTGACTTCAATGGCGTCGATGCCCATGGCATCCATTATGGCCGCGGTACGTGCGGCCTCATCCGGTGTCACACCACCGGAACATCCGTCATACGCACTCATTTTGATAAACACGGGAAATGTCCTGCCCACTGCGCCTCTGACGGCTTCATATATCTGACATAGCAACCGGCTGCGGTTTTCAACGGAACCTCCGTATTTATCTTTCCGGAAATTCCTGGCGGGACTTAAAAACTGATTAATCAGATAGCCATGGGCACCGTGAATCTGAACCGCATGAAAACCGGCGGCTTTGGCCCTTGATGCGGCAGTGGCATAGTCTTCCACGATCCTCAAAATGTGTTCCTGTGATAAAGCCTTTACAGGGAGGCCGTAAAGGGGATCCACCATGGCTGAGGGGCCTATAAGCCCGCCTCTTCCGGCCAGGGTTGCAGGATTTACAGTGGCGCCACAGTGCAACAATTGGGCAGCGATAATGCCACCGGCCTCCCGGGTTGCAAGGCATAGTTGGCTCAAGGGTTGAATCAGATCGTCACGATCCATTCCGATGCCGTTATCCCCCCATTTCCCCTCTAAACTGATATGGGCTGTACCGGCGATGATCAGGCCGACGCCTCCCCTGGCCAATGCCGTATCAATATCTATCAGCCTTTGGGTGGGTGCGCCGTCCGGGGTGGCCAGCCCCTCATCAGTGGCACTTCGCACCAGCCGGTTCTTTATTTCCAACGCCCCCATTTTCCAGGGCCGGCTCATTCTGCTCACAGGTTATTTTTCTCCGTTTGGAAAATGGGCATCTGCGATAATGCACAACATTTCATACATCATGGTCGCAGCGATTAAAGCGGTATTGCCTGACGGATCAAACGGAGGAGCCACCTCCACAAGATCCGCCCCCACAATATTGCATTTTCTGAATCCCCGTATCATTTCCTGGGCCTGAATCGGCATTATCCCCCCGATCTCCGGGGTACCTGTGCCCGGGGTAAAGGCCGGGTCGATCCCGTCAATATCAAATGAAAGATAGGTCTTCTGATCTCCGACGATGGCCCGGGCTTCCTCAATCACTTTTGCCACCCCCAGACGTGTAAATTCTTCAATATAGATAATCCGGATCCCGTGTTTCGGACCGAATTCCCAACATTCTTCGGAATTGGCCGCCCCCCGGATTCCGATCTGTACGGTCCTTTTCGGATCCAGTACCCCTTCCTCAACTGCCCTTCGAAACGGCGTGCCGTGACTGTATTTGGAATTCATTTCCTCATCACAACAATCGGTATGTGCATCTATATGGATCAGCCCCAGAGGGGCCTCTTTTCCAAGCGCCCTCAAGATCGGTAAGGTCACGGAGTGATCGCCGCCGGCACTTATGGGGATGACCGAGGCGTCATGAAGTTTCTCGATAAATTCCTGGATATCCCGGTGACTTGATTCCACATCAAAGATCTGCCGGAATTGTACATCCCCGACATCCCCCACCCTGCAAAGTGCATAAGGATTGATTCGTGAGACATGGTGAATTTTACGCATCATGCTTGAATAATCCCTGATCTGCCTGGGTCCCTGCCGGGCTCCGGAACGGGCTTCCACGGCACCGTCATAGGGGATGCCCAGAAAGGCGATATCAATATCGTTCACATCTCTGATGTAGGGTGTCCGCATAAACGTCGGTATACCGCAGTATCTTGGGGCATCCATTGCCTCATAAAAATCATTCATTTTGACTCCTCATGGATTTGGGATTTACTTGGTTATCCTTGCCACTTGTTGTCCCGGACATCATTCAGCACCAGTCGTTTACTCAGATATGCGGACAGCAGCAGCCCGGACGCTGCCGTAACAAAAGCCCAGGTATATTCTCCCGTGAGGTCAAATATCCATCCGGCCAGATAGGGGCCTGATGCGGAGCCCATTCCCCAGCTGATCATAAGGATGCCCATCATGGTGCCGACTTTTGCGGTGCCGAACACATCGGTGACAATGGCCACGATGGATGTGTCTGTGCCGCCGTAGGAAATCCCGTATATAACCGCAAAGGCATAAAGCATCCACGGTACACGGGCCAGAGAGAGACCGACCATGGCCAGGGCCATCACCGAAAACAGCGCGCCCAACAACACAGCTTTATCCATACGGTCCGCAATCACACCGCCGGCCAGGCGGGAGGCCACACTCATCCCCGTCATAATGCTCATGACACCGGCGGCCTGTACCGGTGTAAGTCCCAGATCCTGGGCATTGGGCACAATATGGGTCATGACCATATACAGACAAAACGAAAACCAGAACCACAACAGAAACATGCACCAGAATTTGCCGGTTCTCATCGCATCGGAGATGGAAAAATCAACTGAGGCGGGGCTGTTGCAGGATGCATCAACATTTGGCTCGGGGTCTCCGTCGGGCCCGGTGCCCACCTCCGAGGGACTGCCTTTAAGCAACAACACTGCAGGGATCATGAGACACCAGGCGAGAATCCCTGTGGTCATGAAAGCGGTACGCCATTGAAAACTCTGTATCAACCAGGCGCTGAAGGGGGCCATAATAACGGTGCCCAGAGAGCCGCCGGCACCCAGTATGCCCATGGCCGTGGCTCTTCTGCGGCTGAACCAGCGTGAGGCCAGGGACATGCAGATGATATAAATGGCGCCGGTACCGGCGGCCAGTAATACACTGTATGTCACATAAAATTGCCAGATCACCTTGACCTGTGACGTCAATACAAGGCTTGCCCCTGTGATGACGGCCATGGGAATCAATACCCGCCGGGGTCCGAACCGGTCCACAGCCCTGCCGCAGGCAATGGAAAAAAATCCCACCAGAAGCAGGTACAGCGAAAAGGCACCGGATGTGGCGGACCGGTCCCACGAAAACTCCGACTGCAACGGGACAAAATAAACGCTGAACGAGTAAATTATTCCGAAACATGTGGCCATCACCAGGGTGGCGGCAGCAATGACATACCAGCCATAGAATAAATGTAAACGCGTTGTTCTCATCACCATTGTCCCGAATAAATAAGATTTTTCTTAGATAATAATTCCCGGACTTTCAACGCTTTACCGGAAAGTGTGACGGCTACCTTTTCACGCCGGAAACCAAGTGATGTCGTTTACACCGCTGTACGATTTTTTTCAATATTTTTTATAGGATACCACGAGATTCCTCTCATAATTCGGTAACAGAAAATTACGATGATCCGGTGCCGAAGCAATCTCCGGCACCTTTCTGCTCAGCAATTGAAGTGCTTAACCCGGATATTGGGGTTAACCTTTGGGACCGTTCGAAGACCGGGTCACATAATCTCCCATCACCCAGCCGTAACTGCCGTCCGGCAGCACCACATAAATCCATCCCGGAGCATTTCCCCGGACCGTGAGCTTATTCCCGAAACGTACCAATGCCAGGATATCATGACCTAAGCCCGGCCCCTGCCGCACGTTCAACTCCCGGGTGGTCACCAGGACCTGGGAACCAGAGGTAATACCTTCATCCACAGGCTCCGGCGGTACGGCATGGGTGGTGGTTACCGGTACTTCAACCACACGGTATCCGCCATCCACTTTTTTATAGTGGACATCTTCATAAACATAGTAGGTGACCCCGGCAATGACGACGCTGGCGGCAGCCAGGGGCAATCCTACCACCAGTGCCCCCACCGGTGGTGCAGCACGGTAGAACCCCCGCTTGCCGGATTTGTAGAACTTTCCGCCATGAAAGAGATAAGACACACCGCCGTGGTGAATACGTGCACTGCCGTGGGGTGCGGTTTTAAAGACAGGGGCGTGGGGGCCGGCGAACACCTTCGTCTGCATGCCCGGCATGCCTGTTGATAAAAAGGTGAATACGAGAATCAGGATGAGCTTTTGTTTCAGTTTCATTGGAGTCTCCTTTATTGGGTAACGGCACCGGCCGTTGTAGCAGGGCCCCGGTGCCCTTCTGGAGATACCTATCGACTGAAATTTGAATTTTTCAAAAGGGGGATTTATTTTCTGCTGAGGGCTGAACGAAAGGCCTCATAATCCGTAAATCCAAAACGCTCACGCACCGTTCGGTTCCAGACCTCCTGGAGTTCTTCCTTCACCGGCAGGGACATGTCGTAGCGTTTACGGCCCCCCGGACCCGTGGTGACTTTGGCGGTGTTTTCCCCCATGGGGGCGCCCCCCTGTTTTTCGAAGTGGGCCTGGATCAGGTGCTCGTCAAACTTGGATGCGTTTGCCAGCATAAACGGTTTGGATGACTGTCTCGCCACAATACTCAGCAGTTCATCGTCCGGGACAATCTCCATGAAATCCGCTACGGTCCGGACCGTTCCCGGCAGATCCCCCAGCATATCCTCGTAGCACAGCAGCAGGACATCCGGGTTGTCCCGCTGTTCCCACCAGGTAATCAGGTGATGCCAATACCCGAAACCTCCCGGGGCATTGACGAAAAGCGTCCGGGTCATCTCATCCAGGCTTATGCTGCCGGGTTCGAACCACCAGTCTTCAAAGAAACGGTAGTAGGAGCCCACCACATCCACCGGATTCCGGAACGCACAGATATACCGGCACCCCTTGGGTACATCCTCCCAGCTGAGATGCGCCTTGAACAGCCGCATGTCTCCGGGCTGGTCCGCTTCCAGGTCCCAGCCGAGATCACTGGCCATCTCGATCCAGGGGCTCACCTGGGCGATTTCCTCAAAATCCATGCTGCCCCGGGTTCTCAGGCCGTGGGCAATCTGCTGCAGCCAGGTGGTACCGCATTTGGCATAGGTGGCGATGATGACATCACTGGGGCGCGGCCGGAACTGCAGCCCGGCTTCATACCCCTCATCCGTACCGAATTTTGTGCCCATTTCACCAAATTCTTCTATGCTTCTTGCCCTGCCGGAACTGCCTGTTGCAACCATGTTCAACGCGCCTCCGCTTCATTCAAATTTATGTGCTTTAATTCAGTATCGTCTCGGGAATTCTCTGTCTGGCATAGAGGGCTTCGCAGGCCCGGACAATCTGTCCAAGGGACCGGGTATCCGCCAGCATTTCCATGTGACTTGGAGAATCCACATCCATCAGACGAAAATCGATAATATTGTCCTGCCAGGCCTCCCAATAGCCCGCCCGCTCTCCAACGCTTTCCCCTGCCATGCAGAAATAGGGTTCGAGGTCCCCCAGCAGCCTCCCGCCTTTATTTCGAAAATAATGGCAGGTCACGGCATCCGGCTCCGGCAATGGCCGGATAAGGTAGGTTTCCGCATGGCTCTTTTCCAGGGTGCCCACAATGGACTGAATCTGTGCCGCGGCATTTTCTCCGGTCTCAAAGAGGGCATGGACCTTGGGATGGGATATCAGGGCATTCAGAAATCCGTCGTCGTCTCCTCTGGCAGGCAGCTCATCCCGGTGTATCAATGTGTCCGCCGGCGTTTGTGTACCTGAGAGGGCGGCTTCGAACAGCGCGATGTTCACGGCCTGGAGCATGGCCTGTTTCCGGTTGAATGCGTCAGGCCCGGGACCGTTAGTCGGGTCTATATCCGGATCAACAGTTGAATCCAGCATCACAATGGATGCCACGGATTCCCCCTGTGCCTGCAACAGCCGCGTCATCTCATAGGCAATGGTACCGCCCTGGGAATATCCGCCCAGATGGTACGGGCCTTCGGGCTGGACGGACCGGATAATCTCAAGGTAATATACGACCTTCTCCTCAATTCCGGAAAGGGGTGTACGGTCGGACATCCAGCCCCGGGCCTGAATCCCGTAAAAGGGCCTGGGTATCCGGCCGGCCAGACCGAGATACGCCCCCACACCGCCCAGTCCGCCGTGTATCCAGAACACCGGGGTCCCTTCGGTTTCCTTGTTCAGGCGGATCAGTTCCGGCGTCTCCGCCGACGCGGTCCTTAAGGCTGAGGCAAGTTCCGCAATGGTTTGATTCTCAAATACCTGCTTCACCGTGAGAGCGAGTCCCTTTTCCCCGGCCCTGGCGATCATCCGTATGCTGATGATGGAATTTCCCCCCAGGGAGAAGAAATTATCGTGGATGCCCACACGGTTCAGGCCCAGGGTCTCGGCCCAGACCTCTGCCAAAAGGATTTCGATCTCGGATTCCGGCGGGGTATAGGTGGCCGACATACCGGAGAAATCCGGGGCCGGCAGGGCGTCCCTGTCAAATTTACCGTTTGAGGTGGCGGGAAGTGACTCAAGAACAACAATAAAGGTGGGGATCATATAATCCGGTAAAATCTCTTTAAGACAGGCTTTGAGTTCATCCTGTTCCGGGGCGTCCCCGCCGCCTTCGGCCGGCGTGACGTAGGCGGCCAGTTGCTTGTTTCCCGGCTGATCTTCACGGGCGATGACAATGGCCTCCGCCACCTTATCGTGCCCCACCAGCACGGATTCGATTTCGCTGAGTTCAATACGGAATCCCCGGATCTTCACCTGGTGGTCCACCCGCCCTAAAAATTCAATATTCCCGTCCGGGAGACAACGGCACAGGTCGCCGGTCTTATAGATACGACGGCCTGGGGATGTGGCAAAGGGATGCGGCAGAAAGGCTGCTTCCGTCAGGTCCGGGCGGTTCAGATACCCCCGGGCAAGGCCGATGCCGCTCACGTACAATTCCCCCGGCACCCCGACGGGTACGGGTTGCATATGGGCATCCAGAACATAGGCCTGGGAGTTGGCGATGGGCTTTCCGATCACCACCTTTCCCTGGGTATCCGCCACGCTGCAGCGCCATACCAGGGAGTCATTGGTGTTTTCCGTGGGGCCGTAGCAATTGAAAAACGCCTTTCGCTCACCGAACATGGCATGGAATTTATACAGGGTATCCCGGGAAAGCCGGTCTCCCCCGGTGAAAATGGTATTCACGGTATCCATATTCCGGTCCCCTGTTCGTTCCAGCTCGGAGAGGAATACATCCAGAAGGGCCGGGGGCAGGTGAAGCCGTGTCAGGCCGTATTGTTCAACCGCATCAATCAAAAATGCCGCCACATTATCCGTCATGGAAATACCCGGCGGGGCCAGCACATAGCGTCCCCCGTGGAGGAGGGGCAGCAGATATTCTTCAATGGTGCCGTCAAAACTGTAGGGACGGTAGTGGATGGTGATATCATCAGCCGTGAGGCTGTAGCGTTCAAGGTAATCCGCCACCCTGGCCCGTACGGACCGGTGTTCAATCAACACCCCTTTTGGCCTGCCTGTGGTGCCCGAGGTATAAATCACATAGATGAGGTTCCCCGGGTTAACATCACAGGACACGGGTTCCGTGGATTCTCCGGCGAT
>JAKSBB010001223.1 GCA_022361315.1 Desulfobacterales bacterium | reverse complement strand
TGTGAAAAGTGAAAAAAGAGCTCAGATTTATGCATTCTCCGACGGGTTGGGGGTCAGCAGATCTGTTTTCTTTTACTATAAGGACAAGCTGGCAGGGTTCGACTGGAAAAGTTACGAAGATTTAAAGCCTTATAAATTCGGGGGGGTGCTGGGGTACGGTACCCACGAGAATCTTCAAAAACAGGGATTGAATGTTGAGTTTGCTCAGGACGATAAAGGGTCTTTTAAAAAGCTGAAACATGGGCGGATTGATCTTTTTTCAATCAATGAGCTCGTCGGATGGGAGTTGATTAAGGCGTTGTTTCCGGACGAGGTGGACAATTTTAATACATTGCCTACAGCTGAAAATGAAAGCGGGCTTTGTGTGATTGTTGACAAAAACAATCCTGAATCTATGGCATTGCTCGGCAAGTTTAATACGGCCTTGAAAGAAATCAAGGCCAATGGGGAATATCAGAAGATCCTGGTGAAATACAATCTGGCCCAATAGTGCTCAGATGCCTGACAACCGGTTTTGGATGACCTCTTTGAATTCAAGGCATCGTCTAAAAGCATAAGGGGGGGATATTCCTTGAATAAGGGAATCACCTCCCCTCAAATTAATGCGTTGCGTTTCGTTGCGTAGGTTGGGTGGTTTCAGCTCTCTGATGAGTATGCCCGATTTCCGGAAGAAAGGATGCGGTCCGGGCAGGTGTAGATATGTATGGTGTTGTTGGGTGCCGTGCTTACGATCGTCGTATGGTGTTTTTCAGCCAGTTTCAATGCAGACAGCGTCGGAACAGCCTTTGACACAACAACAGGGATACCGGTGCAGATGATTTTTTCTATGATTTCCAGGGACATTCGGCAGGAAAGGGTGACGGCTTTATCAGAAACTTCGGTTTTGTTGAGCAGGATGTGACCGGCAAGTTTGTCAAGCGCATTGTGGCGGCCGATGTCTTCAAAAAATGAGAGCAGTTGAGTGCCGTCGGTAAGGCCGGCGCTATGGGCTGCTCTTGTTTGCTGGTAGAGGGTGGAATGTTTGAAATGCAGGTCCATCAGTCGTGAGACCTGTTCCGGCATCAGGAATGGGGTTTTATGGTCTCCGGAGCATTCAGCCTGCTGAAATCCTGTCAGGGTGCCTCCCGATGACCCGCGTACCATCTTTTGGGTTCGAGTCAGGCGTGATTCTGCTTCAGGGGTTAGAATCATCGCACATTGATTGGATACCGGATCGAATTCAACTTCCAGAATATCCCCGGGGGTTTCAATTACTCCCTGGGTAAAAAGAAAGCCCACGGCCAGTTCCTTTTCCCGGCCCTTTGAAAAAACAAACTCAAATGACGGGGCACCGTTGACAACTATTTTGAGGATGTCCTCATCAATGATTGTCCTGTGGGTTTGGGTTGCTTGACCGTGTTGGATTTGTATAACCGGGACGGTCTTGAGGTGGGTCTGCTGCATTTTTCTTGCCTATCGGGGATGTTAAGTATTATTCGCGCTAGTATGTATATGTTATCCATACTTAGTTCGCAAGTCTAATTATTCTTTGCACGCTCAAATTTTATTTGCTTAAGATAAAATTATTGGCGCGGATTATTTGTCGGGGAATTGGTACATTTTTTTCTTCTATATGAACGAATTAGCCTTTCATTGGGGGTTAACCGGGGATCGTGGTCAATCTCTGAAAATGAAATACTATGTGCTGGAGGGTAAGAGGGGATTGGGAGGTGACGGGCAGCCTTTTCATGGAGAATAGCGCTGCCCGTTTGGTTCGTTGTTCCTGGCTGTGGTGGGGGGCTTCTCTGGGGGCAGGGTTACAACCGTATAATCTCCGGCGCCTGTCCCACATGCTCCAGAAATTTTACCAGATCCTGAGAGCCGATGGTGGTGGTGGCGGTGTTTGTCAGGGGATGGAAGTTGAGCAGGTCGTTTTCCATCAACTCTTCATCTAGGACGATCTTCACTTCCCGGTCGCCGATGTTCACGGCGGCAAAGGGGGTGACGGCGCCGGGGATCATGCCCAGGACGTCCATGAGAAGGTCGGGCTTGCCAAAGGACATGTTGTTGGCACCGATGAGTTTGCCCACATCCTTGATGCGGATGGGCTTGTCCGCCAGGGTGACCACGAGGAAAAGGCGTTTCTTTTTGTCCTTGAAAAAAAGGTTTTTTGAGTGGGCGCCTTCGATGCCTTCGCTGTGCTGGGCAGCTTCTTCAACGGTGAAAACCGCGGGGTGCTCGTGGTTGGTGTATGAAATGTCTATTTCATCCAGAATGTTTAACAGTTCTTCCTGGGTCTGCAACATAGTTCCTCTCTTTTGCATATCTTAAAGGTTACACGTAATTTACATATATCAGCCTGACGATGGTCAGGAATACCATGGTTAAGAAGATGGGGCGGATAAAGGGGGCACCCCGTTTGATGGCCATGCCTGAGCCGATCCTGGCGCCGATGATCTGGCCACCGGCCATGACCAGGCCGGCGGTCCATAGCACATTGCCCCCAATGATGAAGACGGCCAGGGCCACCACGTTGGAGACAAAGTTCATGATCCGTGTGGTGCCGGTGGCAGAGGTCATTTCCATCCCCATGAGAATCAGCAGGGCGCCGGTCCAGAACGCGCCGGTGCCGGGGCCGAAAAAACCGTCGTAAAAGCCCAGCAGCAGGCCGAAAACCATGAAGAAGGCATGCCTTCCCATTTTGGCTTCTCCTTGAACCCTTCCCAGGTCTTTGGCCACCAGGGTGTAGACAAAGACGACAAAGAGCATGAATGGGATGAGATGGCGGATAAAGCCTGCCTCGATCTGCTGGACGGCCCAGGCCCCGAGTACGGCACCTATGAAAATGAAGGCCACGCCGTTGAGATTATCCCGCAAGCTGGCCTTACCCTTCCGGATAAAGTTGATGGTGGAAGACAGGGTGCCGAATGAGGCCTGCAGTTTATTGGTGCCCAGTGCCAGTTGGGGGGGCATCCCCACGGACAGCAGGACAGGCAGGGAGATCAGCCCGCCGCCGCCGGCAATGGAATCCACAAAGCCTGAAGTCAGGCCGGTGAGAAACAATAAAAACAGGGTGAGGGATGACAGGTCCATTTGCCGTTACGCTCCGTCTATCGATATTTTTTGATAGGCCGGAGCGTAGTCCTTTTATAAACCGTGGTCAAGGTTAAAGAGAATGTCGTTCTCAAGGTAAACCTGTTCCAGTTGCTCCTGGTAATCCTTTAGCTCCTCCCCCTTGCGTGTGGCGATTTCCTGGACCAGGTACTGGATGATGGCCAGCATGCCGGACACGTTGCCGATGAAAGGGATGGACTTGGAGGGCACCACCAGGGAGAGATCTGCAAACTGGATCACCGGGCAGATATTGGAATCCGCCAGTACCAGCAGGGTATGACCGGCCCTGCGGATCATTTTGGCCAGCTTGATCAGTTCGTTGGGGTAGCGGGTGGATGCGGACAGAACCACCAGGCTGCCTTCGGGGGCGTTGGTCAGCATATCCATGGCCGTGGAGTCGGAGCCTTTGAGAATGTGTATGCCCCGGCGGACCTTGGTCATGGACCAGCCGAAGTAATAGGCAAAGGTGTAAGACAAACGGGATCCGGTGAAATAAATGTTATCGGCACTTTCAAGGTGGTCCACGAACTGGTTCATGGTTTCTATATTCACATGTTCGTAAAGGTGCTGAAGGTTGGCAAGCTCCTCGAGAATGCCCCGGTGAAGCCGGTCCAGTCCCGGATCTTCCATGCCTTTGATATCCAAACGGTCCGGCAGGGACAGGCCGGTATTCACAAAGTCCTTCAGGGCGTCCTGAAAGTCGGAATAGCGGTTATATCCCACTGCTGAAACGAAACGTACCACGGTGGCCTCGCTGGTTTCGCAGGCTTCCGCCAGCTCTTTTGTGGTCATGAAGACGACTCTGGAGGGATTCTGTATTATATAGGTGCCCAGGGTTCTGGCCTTGGGGGTCAGGGAGTCCAGCCGGGCGGATATTTCGTTGATTACGGGGTGTGATGCCGCGTCATTCATGGGGTTTTGCCTTTCATTGCTATAATATCAGTCAAAAATAAGCGACTGTTTAATCTATCTTAATGCTTTAATTTCATTGAAATTTAATCCACAGGGGGTGTTTTGTCAAGATGGAATGAAAGATTTTCTTTCATGAATGAATTTAATTCTTGACAGAATTTCTTTCATCAGCTATTCACTACACTTGGAGGCATAACAACACCAACCCTTAATGAAGAGAAGGCCAATGTTTTTGAAAAAGAAACCCATGTGGGGAGAAAAGAAAAAACTGAAGTCAAGTTATGATGTCGTCCTCATCGGCGGCGGACTTCACAGCCTGGCAACTGCGTACTACCTGGCAAAAGACCATGGTATCACCGATGTCGCGATTATCGAGAAAAATTACATCGGGTACGGCGGCGCCGGCCGTAACACCGCCATCGTAAGGGCTAACCAGAGAACCCAGTACAACGTGCCCCTGTACAATGAGGCACTCAAACTCTGGCCGGTTCTGACCAAAGAACTGGACTACAACCTTATGTTCAACAATTGCGGCAACCTGAACCTGATGCACTCCGAAGCTGCTATGAAAGCCGCAAGGATGACCATCGCCACCGCGCAGTTCCACGGTGTTGAGTCTCATCTGATCGATGCCAAGGAAGCCAAGGAACTGGTACCTGCCCTGAACATCTCAGAAGATATTACCTTTCCCATCCACGGGGCCATGTTCCATCCCCCGGGCGGTGTTGTCCGCCATGACGCCGTTGTCTGGGGCCTTGCCAAAGGCGCAGCCAAACTCGGCGTTGAAATCCATCAGCAGACCGAAGCCACCGGTATCAACACCCAGAACGGCAAAATTACCGGCGTTGTGACCGACAAGGGCACCATCTCCTGTAAGCAGTGTCTGGTATCTGCCGGCGGTTATTCCGCAGCCCTGATCAACGGATTCCTGGGTATCAAACTGCCCATCTCCGTACTGACCATCCAGGCCATGGTAACCCAGCCCATCAAACCCCTGCTGGACCATGTTGTCTCTTCCGGTGCGTACCACTGCTACGCCAACCAGACCCTCAAGGGTGAAATCGCCACCGGCGCCCATATGGACCAGTGGCCCAACTACACCACCCTGAACACGGCGCACTACATCAAGCACCAGGCAGAAGCCCTGTCCGAATTCCTTCCCGCACTGCGTGGGCTCAGGTTCATGAGAATCTGGGGCGGCCTTGCCGACATGACGCCTGACATGGCACCCATCATGGACGGCAATGAGCAGGTTGAAGGCTTTTTCATGGATTGCGGTTGGGGATATTTTGGATTTAAATCCTGTTCTGCAGTAGGTAAATACATGGCAGAATTCATGGCTACCAACGAGTGCCCGGATATGCTCAAGCCCTTTAACCTGAAACGGTACCAGGAGCACAAGCTCATGGGTGAGACCGCAGCCCTGGTTAATTACACACCGGACAACTAAATCGGACAAGAAAAAGGAGAATTAAAATGGCTTTAACGATTACATGTCCGATCTGTGGAAAACGAAACGGATATGAATTCAGATACGGCGGAGAAGAAAAAGGCCCCAGACCTGAAGAAGAGGGTATGACCCCCGAAAGCTGGTGCGAATACGTACATATGAACGAATGCAAAGCAGGGGTTCAGGAAGAATGGTGGTTTCACCGTGACGGATGCGGCTCCTGGTTCAAGATTCACCGGGATACAACCACAAACTTGGAACAGGCCGCTACAGACCAGGCGCAGGAGGGATAAAAAATGACAAGCAGATTTAACCAACTGCCCACACTGAAAATAGAGTCAGGGGAAAAAATCCCTTTCACGTATAAGGGCAAAAAATACTACGGGGTTAAAGGCGATACTATTGCTACAGCCCTTTTCGCCAACGGTGTCCGCATCTATGCAAGAAGCTTGAAATACCATCGCCCCAGAGGGTTCTACTCCATGGACGGTGAATGCTCTAACACCATGATGGAAGTTGACGGTATTCCCAATGTCAGGACTGAAACCACTTTGCTCAAAGCAAACATGGAAGTCAAAGAGCAGAATGTTAAGGGATCAGCTGAAAATGACATGATGGGTTTCATGGACAAAATGGACTGGGCCATGCCGGCCGGGTTCTATTATGATGTCATGCACAAACCTGCCAAAATCTGGCCTGTTGCCATGAAACAGATCAGAAAAGCTGCCGGTATCGGTACACTTGCACCGGATTTTATCATGCCGGGCAAATTCGATGAAATTTATCCCACTTGTGACGTTGTTGTGATCGGCGGCGGTCCTGCGGGTATGAAAGCCGCTCTTGCTGCAGCAGAAAAAGACCTTCGCGTTATTCTCATGGAAGTTCGCCCCTGGCTGGGTGGAAACTTTGACTATAGGTCCAGTGAATATCTTAACGGCCAAACCTTTAATGAACGGGCCGCACAGCTGGCAGGTGAAGTTGAAGCAAAGGAAAATATCCGGGTCTTCACTCACACTGCTAACGTAGGTGTCTATAACAACAACCTGGTAACCGGTTTCCAGGTTGGCAAAGACGGCGATGCCTTTGACGAACGCTACATTGAAATCCGGGCAACCTCAGTTGTTGTTGCCACGGGCTGTATTGAACGTCCCCTGCTTTTTGACAACAATGAGCGTCCGGGTGTTATGCAGGCAGGTACTGCACTTCGTATGGCCAATACTTACGGTCTTCTGCCCGGTAAAACCGCTGTCTTCTCCATCGGCCACGATCTTGGGCTTGAAGCGGCTGTTGCCTTGTTTGACCTTGGCATGGCTATCCCTGTGATTGCTGATATCCGTGAAGACGGTCAGGATCCTGTACTGCTTAAAAAGGTTTTGGACCGCAAAATTACCTTGCTCAAAGGCTGGGTGGCAACTGAAGCCCATGGCAGAAAGCAGGTTAAAAAGGTTACCATTAAGAGTGTTGACGGAACAGTTGAAAAAGCATTCGACTGTGATCTTTTGGTCGCATCAGCCGGGTTTACCCCGCTGACAGGCCCTCTTGTGGTCAACCAGGCAAAACTCAAATATGACAACCACACCAATTTTTTCATGGCAGCGGATCTTCCGGCAAAAATGCATGCAGCCGGCCGCATCCTGGGATATGAAGACGGGCAGTCCATTGAAGCCTCAGGTGCACTTGCTGGTTTCCAGGCTGCCTTTGACTGCGAGAACGGCTCCATCTCAGAAATCGGTGAAGCCAAAAAAGCCTTGGAAGCCCTTCCCGGACCTGCAAGAGGCACCAAGCTGATTACCGCGCCTGTGAAGGGAAGAAAGAGCTTTATCTGCTTTGATGAAGACACCACAGTTAAAAACGTTAAACAGTCTATTGATAAAGGCTTTGACGTACCCGAGCTGATCAAGCGCTTCTCCGGTGCAGGCCTTGGGCCTGGCCAGGGTGGTATCCCCGGTCACAACCTGCCGCTTTTTACTGCCAAATACCAGGCTTTGCCTGACATCAAAATCAGGCCGACAACCGTACGTCCGCCGCTTGTACCGACCCAGATTGCAACCTATGCCGGTACCAACCACAACATGTTCAAGATTACCCCCATTGATGACATGCAGCGCAAAGACGGCGGTATCTTCAGGAACATCGGCGTATGGCAGCGGGCAAGATACTTTTCCAAAGATCTTACCTGCAAAAAAGAAATCGAAAATGTACGCAACAACGTGGGTATGCTGGACGGTTCCACCCTTGGTAAGTTCCGCATCCACGGGCCTGATGCCCTCAAAGCTTTGCAGCGTGTCTATGTGTCTGACATGAGCAAGTGCAAAGAAGGCCGGGTGAAGTACACAGCCATGTGTAACGATGACGGCTGTGTGATTGATGACGGTGTTGTGATCAAACTGGGTGAAAATGATTACTACTTTACCACCTCTACCGGCCGGGCCGGTCAGACTGTTGAGTGGATTCGCTACCACACCCGTTACGACAACTGGGATTTTGCCCTGGTTAACCTTACCGATTCCATGGGCGTTATCAACCTCTCCGGTCCCAATGCCCGCAAGGTGCTTGAAAAGGTTGTGGACATTGACGTAACTAACGACGGCTTTGGTTTTTCCGAGTACAAAGAATTTACCATTGCC
>JAKSBB010001250.1 GCA_022361315.1 Desulfobacterales bacterium | reverse complement strand
TGCACCGTCGTTTGCTGAATCACTCGGCCGTGGTCAACAACGACACCGACATCCACTTCGTCGAGCGCCTGCTCGACGCATGATCGTGTCGCCCTCACTTACCGCGCAGTAAAAAACCGGCCCTCACAGGCCGGTTTCTTGTTGGGTTTGGTGTCATCCGATGCTTAACGGATTTCCTGGTCCACCGCTCGGCCGATCGTAAAACGGGTCAGCGTCGAGTCGTTGGGCACCTTGAAGATGAGGATCAGTTCGTCGCCCTCGTTCATGCGGTCGCGTTCGATGTTGCTGATCGCACGAATGGGTTGCTCGGGATCGAGGCTGAAGAACGTGTATGTCGATCCGTGGATGACGTAGCCGATGGCTTCGAAGTCGTCGCCGTTGGAGTCGTGCAGGAGGGGTTTGGCGATCCGCGCCGCGGCCTGCATGGCCTGTCCGAGCGTCGAGCGGGCCTGGTTCTCGGTCATCTTCAGCTGCACGATCACCGTGCCGCGTTCGTGGAAGAACTTGTCGACGCGGAGGGCGCCTCGGACGCTGCGGTTCTTGGTGTGGTCGATGGGGCCCTGTGCCGATCGCAGGGAGCTGCGGTCGTCGCCCATGTCGCCGTAGGAGACGCCGCTGAGGTCGGCATCGATGCTGTTCTTGTTGTAACCGGCCGGCAGGGCGTTGCTCACGACGATCTCGGCGCCCTCGATCCGTGCGCCGGGGCTGGTGCCGTCGCTGATTTTCAGGCCGGTGTTGCCCTGGTTCTTCTCGTGTGCCTCAACGGCGACCTCGGCGGCCTGCGGGTCCCAGTAGGTCTTGTCGACCATCGCAACCACCTCGGCAGCGGTCATCTCTTTGTTCATTTCGAGGGGCATCGCCAGCTGCTTGAAGCGCATCATGAACGGCGTGCTGCCGTCGGGCACCCGGTAGATCAGGCTGAACCGGGTACTGCCGGCGCCGGGTCGGGAGTAGACAAACGACTTGTTGGAGTCCAGCGTGACGTACTCGTGGACCGCGCTCTTGTAGACCCAGCCGGTCGGGAAGATCGTGGCGATCTTGCCGTTGGCGTCTTCGCAGAACATCGGGGCCTGGGCGCCGGTGAGGGTGAAGAAGCCGTCGGTGTCGCTGGAGGCGGTGGCGTCGGTGACGTTGACATCGATCACGACCAAGCGCTGTGAGCCGGCGTTGATCTGCTCGGGGACCTGGTCGCCGGTGATCTCGAAGTAGGGGGCGATCTCGAACTTGTCGGGACGGATTGCGCCGCGGGCATACTGGCGGCTGGTCACGGGGAACAGGGCGATCTGCTGGAAGAGGTCGGGGAATTGGCGG
>JAKSBB010000341.1 GCA_022361315.1 Desulfobacterales bacterium | reverse complement strand
TCCCTGTGGGCTGCAGGCAGGGCAAAAAGAATGATAGGGGCTTGCTCCGTGGTTTCCCAGTGGGCTTCCATGGCGGCCAGTTTTGCCGGCTGGGTTTTGGCTACGTTGATACCGTGCATATCGCCGGAAAATCCGGTCCAGAGTGAACAGACAAGACCGACGGTCAGGGCGATCCTGAAGGATCTATGGAAGATTTCCACGTGTTGTTTTTTCAAAAGATACCAGGCGGAGATTCCCATGATGAAAAAAGACCCAAGCAGCAGGGCTGCCGGTACCACATGGGCGATCTCAAGGAGCGCATGTTTGTTGGTGACCACGGCGAAAAAGTCCGTGAGTTCCGCCCGGCCGTTCCGGAGGGTGTACCCCACGGGGTTCTGCATAAAGCCGTTGGCGATCAGTATCCAGATGGCGCTGAAATTGCCGGCAATGGCCACCAGCCACATCACTGTGGCATGGGCTTTGGCAGACAGCTTTTTCCACCCGAAAATCCAGATACCGATAAAGGTGGACTCAAGAAAGAAGGCCACAGATGCCTCTACGGCAAGAAGGGAACCGAAAATGTCACCCACATATTCTGAATAGCGGGACCAGTTGGTACCGAATTGGAATTCCAGGGTGATACCGGTGACCACCCCGAGGGCGAAGTTGATTAAAAACAGCTTTCCCCAGAATTTGGTCATTCTCAAATAGACCTTGTCGCCGGTTCTGGCGTACTTGGTCTCCATATAAGCAATGAGAATCGATAATCCGAGGGTGAGGGGAACAAAAAGAAAATGGAACATGGTGGTTGCGGCAAATTGCAGCCTGGATAGAAAAACCGGATCCATAAACTCCTCCAAAAGTTAAGGTGTTATTTATTAAATGTAAAAACTATTATTATTTGGCCCAATTGTATAATCCCCGCACTGCCGTTACGGCAGGCTGTAGTAGCAGCGTTTGGGAGAGATGACCTCGCCCTTTTCCTTCAGGGTTTTAATTGCTTTGGATACGTCTTTGCTGTCCACGTCCAGGGCTTTTGCAATTTCTCCGGGACGGACCGGTTTGCCGGCTTCTTTCATGGCGTTCAATACATCTTTTTCCATTGGTGACTCCTTATATCATCTATAGGGTTTAAAATATTGTCTTCCCAATGTTCAGCAATTAGTGTGCCATTTTTAAAGTGAGCAGATAAAGAAACGTGTGGTACCTTGAATTCTGGGCCAGCATAGCCCATTCCACGGTGGTTTTCAAGATTGATTTATAGGGACGAATAATTCGGCGGGGCCTAGGAATTGTGTATCATATCCGAGTGTATCACTGGGAATTGAGGATGTTCTAATACAAGGTTGTATCAGAAAACGGTACAATTCAGGATGAGACAGGTGGGGTGGACCAATAAAACCCCCGGCAGACAGGCGTCTGCCGGGGGTTTTATTGGTTTGGCGATGGATGGGTCGGAATCAGGACTTTTTCGTTGCCTGGTTCTCCCAATCCTGGATTTTGGTTGTTTCGTATATCTCTTCCCAACCCGTAATCATGCCGGCAATATGGCTG
This sequence comes from Desulfobacterales bacterium, assembly GCA_022361315.1. Next base: position 9,617 of record JAKSBB010000341.1, on the reverse strand, counting down.
AACAGGGAATGGCCCGTGGTGGTCATATACAGGTGAATAATTAAAAAGTTCACCAGGAAAAAGGCCACGAGGGTGTGGATGAGGGCAACCACGGTCAGGTCCATGCCACCGGGGATGAAGTTGTACAGGTAATAAATGAGTCCCGTAAGCATCTGTACCGGCAGGAGCATGGCGGATATCCCGAGATAAGTAATCCGCTGCAGGGGATTGTGTTTGGCCCCTTTGGATTTCTGCACGGGATGATCCTGCCCTTTGAATATCCCCCAGGCGTAATAGTGCAGCACGTCGAACAGCTTCTTTGTGGTGGGGATATACTGCTTCCACTCACCGGTGGTAAACAGCCAGAAGACAAAGAAGGCAAAAAGAATCAACCAGGTCAGTCCCACATAGTTGTGCACGGTGACGGCCGTTCTGAATCCCATGAGGGAATATGTTCCGTGGACCTCAAAGCCCGTGATCAGCAGAATGATAATCATCAGGGCCTGGAGCCAATGCCACAACCGTTCAAACCGGGTGTACAGGTATACTTTTATCAGTTTTTTTTCAGTCATGGATCAATCCTCCCTTCCGTTCCGGGTAAAGAACCGGCCAAAGCCGTGGAGCATCACACCGAATAAGGCGCCCAGAACCGCAATCATACCGATGGTGTCAATGAAGTCGTTTTTATCACGTCCGGGCAGGTAGATGCCTGAGATATTCGCCAGCCGTGAATTTTCCCTGATGTGGCATTCCCTGCAGTTCAGGGCCTTTTCCCCGGGAGCCACCATATGGGTGATGGGGAAGGCATAGGTGGTTTCCACGTAATCCAGTTCCCCGGAGTAGGGGACGTCCAGTGCTTTGTTGCCCCGTGTAACGGCGTCGTTCATATCAAAGGTGCTCCAGTATCCCTTGGGACCGGATAGGATGGGAGCCACCAGCCGTTTGTTTATCTTGTCGTAAGGCTGCTTGCCCTTGTGAATTTTGAATGGATGGATTCTGGCGTTGGGATCGGTCTGTTCCCCGATGGGATGGCTGACCTCAACGATCTGTGCCGGATCGATCTCATCTTTTATACCGATGTTGGAGAAAGAACCGTTGTACCAGTAATATTCCGGTTTAACGTTTTTAGCCCATTTGAATTCCCCTTTGATGGATTTGTAGGTGGGCTTACCGAACTCTCCTTTTATGGCATAGGGTTTACCGTCTTTTTTCTTTCCGGCCTGGGTCCAGTCCCAGGACATCATTGTGGGATTGACTCTGGCATATTCCGGGATATGGCAGGATTGACAGGCGACTTTGTCCACATGGTCGTTCATCTTGGAATCTGTTTTGTGCGGTACATTGCCGTGGCAGGATTCACAGGTGATCTTGGTGGCCATGTCGTCTTCGATCAGGCTTTTGCGTTCCGCAGATGCGGGGCGGGTGTAAAGCCGGCCGGCAATGTTATGTTTCACTGTGGTATGGCAGCGGGTACAGGTGAAGTTTGCACCTTCGGCGGCCATATGAACGTCCAGTGCCCGGTTGGGTTTTGCAAGGGAAGTGTCCAGGTCGCCGTGTTTAACCCCGTCACCACCGCCGCCTTTGAAGTGGCATTCCCCGCAATGATTCCGCTGGGGCATGGTGATGTTTTTAACGGCTGCCTTTATCTCCCCCTGGAGTTCCGCAATGATCTCTTTGGTTTCGGGATCATCGTCCTCCAGAAAAGCCTGGATATCACCGAAGGCCTCATTGTAATTATAGGTTTCCCCGCCGTGGCAGTTCAGGCAGTTTACCCCTTCCTCCACACCGTTCCAGCCCACGTGGCAGCCCAGGCAGCCCTTGTCTTCCATGGCATTGCCTGAGATACAGAAGTTGTTCACCGCATGTCCGGCCTTGCCGTTCATGATGCCGGGCTTCTCGGACGCCACCTCCCAGGTCCAGTGGATTGTTTTTTCAAACTGGTGGGATGCATCCGTATGGCAGGAAATGCAGGCTTGGGTGATCTGTTCGCCCGAGGTGAAATCCTGATTCAAGGCCTCAATTTTTGAGTGATCCGTTGTGGTCCAGCGTTTATTGGATTTAACTGCCTGCTTGGCCAGTTTCATTCCTAAGGCTTCCCCGTTCACCGCTGTTTCAGTGGCCGCAAACCCGGGGAAGGCAAGGCCGACCATTAAGATGACCAGGACAATGGTCAGTCCGGTTCTTTTTCCCATAACTCCTCCAAACTCTTGATGGTTCGGGCAGTGGTGCTGCCCGAACCGATGACGGGTGGTTTATTTACAGGTGGCAGGTGTGGGGGAGTCCGCTGCAAAGCTGTAGAAATAGGAGTAAATATCAAGTACGTCCTTGTCTGAGGCGTTGGCCCATTCATCGTCACAACCGAATGTGCTGAAGTCTTTGCCTTCGAACACAGCTGTCCACTCGGCCATCTTTTTATCGGCAGGACTTACTTTGGGGGTTGCCGTATCCACGGCACCCCGCTCGTAGCAGGCCTTAACCAGCTTGCGATAGGTGTACTTCCCTTTTCTTTTGTTACCGCCGGGGCCTTCGGCGGCAAAGGCTGCACCAACGGTGCCAAGGGTGAACATGATCAGGACGGCTGATATCATCATTTTCTTAAACATATTTAAATTCTCCTCAAGTTAAGTATTATGTTGGTTTAGTTTTTCTTCAGGGTGTAAGACCCGTCTTTTTTAAAATCAATGGTGGCTTCCACGTAGTAAACCTCAAGCGCCGGCCGGACATCTTTAACCATGTAATATCCTTCACCGCTTCTGGCGCCTGTGGAGCAGACAAATACCACGGGTTTGCCCGAAGGCAGATCTTTGATCTTGGGTTCCAGTTCTTCAACGGGGATGTGAAGGGCGGAACTGAAGTGGCCCTTGTCGAATTCATCTTTGTCACGGACATCAATCAGGGTGATGGCATCCGGGGTTTTCGCCAGGATTTTTTTGAACCGGTCCAGGTCAATGGACCCTTCAATCTCCCCGGCTTTTACAGCCACTGCCGCATCACCACCGAATTGCTTTTTCCATGCAGGGTATCCTGTGGTGAATACGGATACGTTTTTGTAACCCATGGCAATGGCTTTGGCAGCAGATTTGTGACTCAGTTTGCACTTGAGCCCGCCGCAGTAGAAAATAATGGGGGTGGACAGCGCTCTGGGTAGTTTGCCCTTCAGGGCGTCAAATTTGGAGTAGGGAATGGAAATGGATGTGGGGATGTGGCCCTTGTCGAATTTTGTTTCTTTGGGTCTGGCATCCACAATCAGGGTTTCATTACCGGCAATCTGGGCCGCCACCTGTTCTGCGGTAATCGCCGGATAGGCACCGGGTTGTTTTTTGTACTCGGGATAGCCTTTGGCAAAGACCTTTACATTGGTATACCCGAGGGCTTCGGCCTTTTTGGCGGATTTATGGCTGAGTTTGCACTTTACCCCGCCGCAGTAGTAGATCAGCAGGGCGTCTTTGTTTTTTGGCAGCATTTCCGTCTTCTTGTCAAATTCGGAGAAGGGAATGCTTACCGCACCCGGGATAAACCCTTTGACATACTTGGTTTTGTAAGGCCGGGCATCGATGATCATGACATCATCGGCCATGGGTACCGTGATCTTTGAGATCACGAAGTTTACATCCACAATGTCGTCGAACATCCAGGCTTCTTTGGCCTGGGCTGCCGAAAACATTCCGGAGAGGACGAACAGGCCTGTGATCAGACCCAGGATCAACGATTTACGGGTGGAATGTTTCATTGCAACTCCTTGATTAAGGTTAGTCATCATATATTTGGGGGCTGCAACTGTGCAGTTCCCTTTTGATTTCGTTGGACTCTTATTGAGCAAAGGGTGTGCCAGATAAGAAGATGAATTGCTTTGAGGTGGCTTAAATGTTTAATATTGCAAAGAAAAGTGGCATTCTGCATGTGCTGTGTTGAGCCGTGGATTATATGGTTTTGTTGCTCCTGTGTTAACTTTGTGTTAAGGTGGGTGTTAACGGCATTAACCAAGGGGGAATTCATGGAAATCGGAGACCATTGGCGGCATATTATTGACTCGGTACAGGACGGGATCATCATCGTTGATGAATATGGGAATTTCATCGCTGCGAACCACTCTGCCCAACTGATGACGGGGTATACCGAAGACGAACTCAAGGGGCAGTCCTGCAGACTTCTCAACTGCACGGGGTGTGAAATCCGGGGCAAGGGGCCCGGGAAAGAATGGTGCGGCCTTTTTTCGGCAGGAATGGTGCGGGATAAAAAATGCATCATTACCTCAGCCTCCAACCGGGCCATCCCCATCGTTAAATCCGCCACCGTACTCACCAACGATGCGGGGGACATTATCGGTGCAGTGGAAACCCTGAAAGATATATCTGAAAACATTAACTACCGGAACGAACTCGCCTCCATCCGTCGGATGTATCACATCGACGACGGGTTTCACGGGATCATCGGCCGGACCCCGGTGATGATGAATCTTTACGAGCACATTGAAAGTGTGGCCTCACTGGATACGCCGGTGATGATTCTGGGGGAAAGCGGTACGGGTAAGGAAATGGTGGCCAAGGCGCTGCACGAAACAGGGCTGCGGGCATCACTGCCCTTTATCAAGGTGAACTGTGCCGCCCTCAGTGAGAGTATTCTGGAGAGCGAGCTTGTCGGCCATGTGAAAGGGGCGTATACCGGTGCGGATACGGACAGGGTGGGGCGGTTCGAGGCCGCCCATAAGGGAACAATATTTCTTGATGAAATCGGAGATATCCCCCTGTCGGTACAGGTGAAGCTGCTCAGAGTGCTGGAAGAAAGGATGATCCAGCGGGTGGGGGAAAACAAGTCCATTCCCATTGATGTCAGGATAATTACGGCCACAAACAAGGATCTGGAAGCATTGATCGCCCAAGGAGAATTCAGGGAAGACCTGTACTTCAGGATTAATGTGTTCCCGCTGACATGCCCGCCGCTTCGTGACCGCAGGGATGATATTACCCTGATTATCCAGCATTTTATCACCATTCACGCGGAGAAAACCGGTAAGAATATCCTGGGCTTCACACCGGAGGCCATGCGCCTGATGGTGGCCTACCATTGGCCAGGCAATATCCGGGAATTAAGGAACACGGTGGAATATGCATTTGTTCTGGCCAGAGGCAAGGCCATCCGGCCGGATCATCTGCCTGAAAAAATCCGGAAGACCGCTGCTGTTGCACTGACACAGGCTCAGGCATCCGAACAGGCTCCCCCAGATACCCCGGCAGATACACTGGCTGAAGACCGGCCACTGGCCGTGGATGGCAACGAAACCACCACCCTGGTGGTTAACAGTGGTGAGCGTAAATCGTTGATCGATGCCCTGCACAAGGCGCAGGGCAATCAGACCAAGGCGGCTGAGATTCTAGGCGTTTCCAGGGTGACGGTGTGGAAACGGATGAAAAAATATAAGGTCAAGGTCTCCCAGCCAAGCTGAGTTAAGATCTGCCTATAAAGAGATACAGGCGGCATCGCAGGCCACATCGATAAGCTCCGCGGCTGTGGCCATCCGGCAGGATTCGGCCAGATCTTCTTCTTCGATGAACCTGGATTTGGCGCAGGGGGTACACACCAGGATGGGGACGTTGTGGGCCTGAAGATGGGCCAGGGAGTCATCTGCCGAGTCCCCGGTGGCGGCGCGGATGGTTTCGGCGGCCCCGTGTCTTGCCAGATATACGCCGTCATCCAGCAGGAAAACAGTGACGTTCTTGCCTTTTTTCTGGGCCACGGCAGCCAGAAAAAGCCCACGGGTGGCGCGGTTGGGGTTGTCCGTACCACAGGAAATGGTAACCAATACGTTTTCAGTCATCGTTTACTCCTTTAATTTTGGGGGCCGGGCAACTGACAGGGCGGTGTCCGGCAGGTGAAAATTTAGGTTGAAGTATGACATCGCGGGTGTGCGTCACCTGCAGGTAATAGGATACAACCATATCTTTGTAAAGCCACGCCGTGGTAGTCTCTTTTTTAGCGGGTGGTTTTGTGGTACTTTGGGGCCGGGAATGGCGTCGGGAAAACTGGTTAACACGAAATTAACAGTGCCGGCGGTACCGCTCCCCGCAAGAAAAAATAAGAATGAGAACAGTTTGAGGAACCATTAGGATTGCCAAGGGATTCCGCTATCTTCCCCACAGGTTAAGACATCTTATCCCCTGGTTGGCACTATCCTTGCTAAATGCAAATTAAGGTGCGGGCGGCTGATGACCGCCGGCAAAATAGAGGAAATATTATGAAGAAAGAAAATGTTCTGGTTATTGTGCTGATCGTTGTGGCTCTTGGCGGTATCTACGTATACAATGCGTTACAGCCCGCCAAACCCACGGGCGGGTCATCTGTTCAATCGGCAGATGTTGCACAGAACGCCTCCCTTGTGGCGAATGCGTCGGCCAACACCCTGTCGGATCAATCCGGTACGGGTATTGCCTGGAAAGATTACACCCCGGGCATGGCCCAGGCAAAGAAATCGGACCGGCCCATATTCCTCTATTTTGGTGCGCCCTGGTGTACCTACTGCACCAAACTCAAAAAGACCACGTTTAAAGATACCCGGGTAACGGACTATCTGAACAGGAACTTCGTGAGTATCCAGGTGAATACCGACAACCAGCGGGACCTGGCAAAGAAATGGCGGATCAAAGGGCTGCCCACCATGTGGTTTCTGGAATCCGACGGAGATAAGGTCAACAGCTTGCCCGGGTACGTAGGGGCCGACCAGTTCCTCCAGATCCTGAAGTATATCCATACCGGGAGCTACACCACCATGGAGTTCCAGGAATTTGTAAAACAAAGCTGATCCGCCCCCGGGCAGCGGGGGAACGGATGAAAGGCAAAAGGTTAGATGACCCGAAACATATCACGACGCGCCTTTTTAAAACGCACCCTCACTGCCGCAGGTGCCGCAGCGGCAGCAACCCCAGTGGCAAAGGCGGCTGCTGCGGCCTCACCGGGCGGTGGCGACCCTCTGGTAACGGTATTGGACATTACCAAATGTATCGGATGCGAGGAATGTGTCCATGCCTGTAAAGCATCCAATGCTTCAAAATTTCCCGAACCTGAAAAACCCTTTCCAAAGATGTTTCCGCCCCGTGTGAAGGTGGCGGACTGGTCCGGCAGACGGGAGGTGTCAGACCGCCTCACCCCATACACCTGGCTCTATATCCAACAGGCCACGGCCGTTAAGGATGGTGAGGAAATTGAACTGACCATTCCCAGGCGGTGCATGCACTGTGACAATCCCCCCTGCGTCAAACTCTGTCCCTGGGGGGCGGCAAAACAGGAAACCAACGGCCTGTCCAGGATTGATGCGGATATCTGCCTGGGGGGATCCAAGTGCAACAAGGTCTGCCCATGGGATATCCCCCAGCGCCAGACCGGTGTCGGCCTTTACCTGGATATCCTTCCCAGTCTGGCCGGAAACGGGGTGATGTACAAGTGTGACCGCTGCTATCAGCGTATTGAAATAGGAGAGGTGCCGGCTTGTATTGAGGCCTGCCCGGAGGATGTCCAGACCATCGGACCGAAATCGGAGATGATTCCCCTTGCCAGGGCCAGAGCCGGAAAAATGAACGGATACCTTTACGGGCTGGATGAGAACGGGGGGACAAATACCATTTATATTTCCCCGGTTCCATTTGACCAACTCAACCTGGAAACCGGTAAAGGCCAACCCCACATGACAGCGGTCTCCGACCAGATGGCCCAGGGCACGAATCTGGCAAAGGCGATGCTGCTGGCACCGGTAGCGGGTGCGGCAGCGGCCTTCGGTAAGTTTTACAGGCAGGCAAAGGAGGTTGGCAATGATAGCTGATGTGAAAAAATCGAAACTGGCGGGAAGGATATATGCGGCTACCCTGTTCCTGATAACACTGACCGGGTTTGGTCAGATGCCGATATTCAAACGGTATTATATTGCAGATATTCCCGGTTTTGGCTGGCTGGCGGAATTCTACATCACCCACAGCATTCATTATATGACGGCCTCCGTGCTCCTGGCACTGGCAGGGTATTGGACGGTGGATTTTTTGGCCGGAAGATCGCAGGGGATAACGCTGACCCGTTTGGGAAAGATTAAAGCGGCTTTAATTCTGGGTCTTGTGGTTACCGGCGGGATGATGGTGGTAAGAAATTTGTCCGGGGTTTATTTTTCCCATGCGGCCATTCATCTGATGAATCTGCTCCACCTGGGATTCTGCATGGCTTTGCTGACCGTGTCCGGGGTCACGCTCTTTACCCGTACCCCGTGGCTGGAGAGGTAAAATACATGGGAAGACCGGTGCGTTTTGCTGATGAAGATCAGCGGAGCACACCGGTTTTTTTTAATTTCTCCATGATGACATCCCTGTTAAAGGGCTTGATCACATACCCGTCACATTTTCCCACACAGGCTTTCACCGTTTCAATATCCGAGTGGGAGGTGACCATGAGGATGGTTGCCCGCTCTTCATCATCCAGACCCCGCTCCGCTTCTAGCTCCCGGATCTGGGAAAGAACTTCGGTACCGCTGATATCCGGCATGGAAATATCCAGGGTGATCAGGTCGTAAAGTTTCCAGTCTTCCAGGGCGGTCCGCACTGCACTCAGGGCAGCATTTCCGTTTTGAACCCCTTCACAGGACCCGAGTTCACTCACGCTTTTCATCATTTTTTTTCGGCTGACAACTTCGTCATCCACAACAAGGATACGCATTGATGGTTTCCTTAAGCGTCTTATTTGATTCTATCCGAATCTATGTAGGAATTGCTTCATTCGACTGAGGCAAAGTATAGCCATTTTTTCGCAGTTTGGGAATGGTTTTTACATTTTTTCACGGGATTCCGGTGCTTCTGCCACACAAAAAACACAATCCTAATATTACCCGGCCCCATGGGCTGTCCGGGGGGCTGAGAAACCGGGTGGTTTCTTGTCCTCTGCGACCGACGGCATAACCTGACTTAATATTGACGTTGCGGGCGGTTTGTGGTAGCGCAATGAATCGTATGTAAATTAATTGCGCCACCACTACGGGCACCGGCTTGACTTTCCAGGCTTGACTTCCAAGGCCAACCGAATTTAGGCGTCTGGGATTGAGGTGCACCAAATTAAATTGATCAAAAGTAAATTGAATAAGGAGAAATCAAGACGATGATACGGGTCGGTATAATCGGCGGGTCCGGGCTGGATGATCCTGATATCCTCAAGGATGTCGTTGAAATAGAGGCAGATACCCCATATGGAACCCCCTCTTCTGAAATTAAATCCGGAAAAATCGGGGACACCGATGTGCTGTTGCTGGCCAGACACGGCCGGAAACATCAGTACAGCCCCACCCAGGTCAACAACCGGGCCAATATCCAGGCCCTGAAAGAGGCGGGGGCCACCTGTATCCTGGCCACCACGGCTTGCGGTTCCCTCCGGGCGGAGATTGACCGGGGCCACCTGGTGATTCTGGACCAGTTCATCGATTTTACCCGGTTCCGGCAAAATACCTTCGCCGACTCCTTTGAAAATGGCGCCGTCCATACCGCCATGGCCCACCCCTTTGACCGGGATCTGCGAATGAAATTATATGAAACCGCCAAAGGACTTGAGCTGCCGGTACATGAAACGGGGTGCGTGGTGACCATCGAGGGACCACGGTTTTCCACGGTGGCGGAATC
>JAKSBB010000225.1 GCA_022361315.1 Desulfobacterales bacterium | reverse complement strand
CTGGACTTTCTCCAGCATGTGCTCACCAACAATGCCGCCGCCCTTGAGGTGGGGGAAAGTCAGTACACCCTGATCCAGAACGAGGCGGGTGGTGCCATTGACGATGCCTACCTTTACCGGTTCCTGGCGGACGAATATCTCCTGGTGGTCAACGCCTCCAACCGGGAGAAAGATGTGGCCCATTTCAAGGCCAACCTGGAAAAATTCCCGGGTGTCGAGATGACGGATAAAACCTTCGACACAGCCATGATCTCCCTGCAGGGCCCCGAATCCAAAAAGATTCTAACCCCGCTGATCACCCAAGGCTACCTGCCTGAACCCGCCCGAAACAACCTCTCCTCAGTCAAAATCGGGGATGCTGCCGTAGATATCGCCAGAACCGGATATACCGGCGAGCCCCTGGGATTTGAACTCTTTGTGGACAACGCCGCCGCCCCTGCCCTCTGGGATAAACTGGTGGATGCCGGTGTCGAGCCCGTGGGCCTGGGCGCCAGAGACACCCTTCGGCTGGAAGCCGGCCTGCCCCTGTACGGCCATGAACTGGGCACCGATCCCGATGGAGAGGAAATCCCCCTGTTTGCCTCCAAACTGTCAAAATTCGCCGTTTCCTTCTCTCCGCTGAAGGGGGACTTTATCGGTAAGGCAGCACTTTTTGAACAGTTCAAAGCCTTTGCTGCCGCCATGGAGGACAAAGCAACGGAACCCGCCCCGGCCCTGCCCCGAATCGTCATGCCCCTGGCCGTCACCGGCAAGGGCATTGCCAGAGAAGGATATAAGATATTCAGCGGTGACCGCCATGTGGGCTATGTCACCTCCGGTACCATGGTGCCCTACCTTGAGGGGGAAGGCCAGGGGCTTCTGGGTGCCTTTGCCGAAAAGCCCAAACGGCGGGCGCTGGCCCTGGCACTGCTGGACAGCACCTTAAAAGACGGCGATACAGTGGAAATAGAAGTCCGGAAGAAACGGGTGGCCGCCTGCGTGGTCCCCTACCACATGCGGTCCGAAGCACCGCCCTATGTCCGCTCAATTCCCCACGACCAGCTGGAGACCGGAGCGAACTCCCCGGAAGCCGCCGAAGGTCTTGCCGCTGCCAAGACCCTGTTCTCCAAAGCCATGACCAATCACGCCTGGCGCCAGTCCGAATGCATCAACCTGATCCCCTCCGAAATGAGCCAGTCCCTGGTTTCCCGGATGTTGTCCATATCCGACCCTGTGAACCGGTATGCGGAGCATAAAGATATCAAGGCCTTTTCCGGTGAAGATATATTCTATTACCAGGGAACCGACTTTATTCAGGAAATTGAAACCCGCCTGAACCGGGAATTCATGACCTTCCTGGGATGCAACGCTGTGGAATCCCGGGTGGTCTCCGGCCAGATGGCCAACACCGCGTTTTTCTCCGCCATGGTTGACTACCTGAACCGGGCGGACAGAAAGAGCGAGCAGCGCAGAATCGCCAAGGTCATGAACAACCACATCATCCGGGGCGGCCATCTCAGCGCCCAGCCCATGGGAGCACTGCGGGACTTCGTGGCCCGTGATCCCAAAACCGAACGGCCGGCCGTGGTGAACTTCCCGGTACTGCCGGAAAACCCCTATAAACTGGATGTTGTGGCCTGCAAAGACCTCATCAAGGAACATCAGCCCGAATTGGTCATTCTCGGCAAATCCATGATTCTCCATAAAGAGCCGGTGGCCGAAATCCGGAAGCTGGTGGATGAATTTGCACCGGGCTGTGTGGTCATGTACGACATGGCCCACGTTCTCGGCCTTTACGGCCCCCACTTTCAGGAACCCTTGAAAGAGGGCGCCCATGTGGTCACAGGCTCCACACACAAAACCTTCTTCGGCACCCAGCGCGGCGTCATCGCCGGCAACTTCCTGGACGGCGCCATCGGCTCCCAGGACTGGGAAATCTGGGAAGCGGTTAAACGGAGAACCTTTCCCGGCTCCGTGTCAAACCACCATCTGGGTACCATGACCGGCCTGCTCTTTGCCGCCTATGAAATGAACCAGTTCAAGGAAGACTACCAGGCCCAGGTGATTGCCAACGCCAAGGCCTTTGCCCTGGCCCTGAAGGAACAGGGGCTGGATGTGGCCGGTGATCCGGACATCAGTTACACCGAAACCCATCAGGTGATTCTGAATGTGGGCTATGCCACCGGCGCAAAAATCGCCCAGGCCCTGGAAGCCGCCAACATCATCGTCAACTACCAGGCCACACCTGAGGAAGAGGGGTTCACCGCTTCCGGCGCCCTGCGCATGGGGGTTTCGGAAATGACCCGGTTCGGGATGAAGGAAAAGGATTTCGCAACGCTGGCCGGCCTGATGGCAGACCTGATTCTCAGGGACAGTGACGTGAAAGAAAAGGTCAAAGAGCTGCGGCAGGGCTTCCTGGAAATGCAGTACTGCTTTACCCCCGGGGAGATGGGAACGGTCATGGAAGATCTGGCCAAAGGCGTCTGTTAAAAAAACAGGCAAATATATAGAACAAGGTACCCCGGATCTGCCTTTTCACGTCAGCTCCGGGGTACCCTATCGCTTAAAACCACGCAAACGCAATTCATGTCTTTGACAACATTTTGCAGACCATCACGGCCAGGGCATAGATGATATCCAGGGCCAGATGAGCTGAGATACTGCGGTCAAAAAGCAGTTTTGCCTCTGCCCCGAAATCCTCGTCCCCCTGCCAGTACAATACGGCCACGGGAATATTCGGGGTGATGTCAAAGGCAAAAGCGGCATCGGCCATGTCCAGAGGGCGTCCTCCCAATTTGCCGCATTGACCTTTGAACCTTTCCAGATCATCTCCGAAGGTATCGACAATCCCTTGGGTCGGCAGGGTATGGGGCCCCCGAAAAAATGCGGCACCACCCGGGATATCCTTTTCAGAGACCCAGTCCCCTGAGACGTCGGCTTCCGTGGCCCCCAGTAAATAGTGAACAACGAAGAGGGCGGCATAGTCCGGTTTCGGGATGGGATCTCCGCCGGTTTGGCTAACCGACCGGCCGGCCGGGTCCGCAAGAAAAGATCGCTGCCAGATATCCAGCGTGTACCCCCCGGTTTCAGGGTGATACATGGCGCCTGTGTGCCGGCATACCGTTTCCGGATCTTTGTGTTTCAAATCGTCAAAATGAACAGGGGCAATGGGAACTGAAGACATATGGATGTTCCTTTTGGCACCCGGGGCGGGGCCGGTTTAGAATGAAAATTTGTCCCAGAACTTAAAGGGTTCCAGGTGATGGGTACCGGGTATGAACGGCGCAACCTCGGGATGTTCTTGCACAAATGTCTTCTGGAATTCAATCCTTTTTTTATTGAACCGGTTGTGCATATCCGCCACTCCCCTGTACCTCAGGTAGTAGGCATCATAGTTGGCCATGTGTGCGGAACTCTGAAGTTCCATGATATTATCGAAGTTGGCATAGGTGTATTTGAGCAGATCTTCGAAGGCGGCAAAATACCGGTCTCTGGACTCGTGGTGCTGAATCACGTGGCGGTTCCTGTAAAATTCTGAGATACGGAAGGCCCAGCCCAGATTTTTTCTCCGGATAAAATCCCCGTGGTCGTCTATATAGTCCACCAGCCGGTCAATATCCGCCTGGTTTCGCTCAATCAACACCCGCATATTCTCCAGCAGCCCCAAGGTGGTCCGGATGTCCGAAATCCTGGACTGCACCAGGCCCATGCTGTCCAGCTTGCCCGTGGCATAATAGATCTCGATGGTGGAGGCTTCAATGGCCTCATTGAGTTTTATCATCTCCCGCACCACCGGCGGCAGATGACTGTACTTGTTTTTTTCCTTATAATCCCGGTAAAAGTAGGTTTCCACACCGGCCACGATAATCAAACCGGCCAGGGTCAGGGCAATCCAGGGGCCCGACCGGACCTTTTTGGAACGGAGTACAAACACGGGGGCTGCCGGCGGAAAGGCCAGCACCACGAAAGGCCACCATTTGGGCAGCTTTTGTTTAAAACAGGTCAGGGTAAAGACCGCGAACAACGTCACACAGAATACGGCATACGTAATTCCCATGATCACTCCCTCATGTGTTACGCTTTTCATCTATTCTTTCATGACTTACTCTTTCATCACCTACTCTTTCATGACGAGGGCAAGAATATCATTCACGGATTTTTTCAGACCAGGCATTTTGGCAGCCCGCCGGCCCGCCACATTCAGCACCTTGATCTCAAACTGAGAAATCCACTTCCTCAGGATAGGACCGGGATTTTTTTCCGTCTCCAGATCAATGTGCAGCCAGGGCTTATTGTGGGCCTTGGCAAAATTCAGGGAATCTATGGCATTGGGACTGAGGCGTCCAAAGGAAAAAATGATGGTACCGTCAGCATCTTTCACATTCTTTTCCAGATTTTCACCGTCGCTGCCCTTGCTCATCTCAACGATTTCCGTGATATGGCTGGTGATCTGATCCAGTTTTTCATTGCCGCTGTAGGCTGTCCGTGCATTTACGAACCCGAGTTCTCCGGCCTTGACCAGAGAATCCGTGAGGGCTTCGATTACCCCGATAAGGCGGTCCAGCTTTTCCCCGAGCATACGGAACTGCGCGTTGTCCACAGGGGCTGCCACAGGTGCCGCTGCAGATGCGGCAACAGCAGCTCCGGTACCACCGTCATCCACCTGCCCGCCACCCAGCTTTACCCGGATTTCATTTTTGGTCATTTCGGTTTCCGTATAGTAGATATGAATCTGCCGGACCAGATCCAGCGTGTCGTCAGGGTATTCCTTTAATCCCTCATGCTCCACCGGATCGGCAAAAAACTCGTTGAAACGCTTGATATACTCCCGGATGGTGGTTGACGACAGATCCAGGGCTTCTGCGATTTCAGGAATCGATTTCATAGCGTCTCCTCATATCCTTGAAGATACAATGTTGCCGGTTAGGGAAGGTCAGAGGCTGCAACCGACTGATATTACTATATGCGAATCATGTGTGAAGATCAATTTTAAATTTCGCACTTCAACCAAACCAAACAGAAATCACTTGTGAAATCTCTTATAAGAAAGTAAAATTTATACCATAGTTCAAGCCAGCGCCCGGAATACCCACAATCCTTACCGGGCCAAAATCGCCACAGAGACATTAACCGCTACCGGAGGTCTGATGGCAGAAAAACTGGATCATATCGTACTCATAGTCGACGACGAGGAACAGGTAGGGCGTGCCGTGGGCCGCATCATGAAGCAGCTCAGGGTCAAGTATGTTTACATGGATTCGGGACAGGCCGCCCTGGACCGGATAAAAACGGCGTCTTCTCCCTTTTCCCTGATCATCTCAGACCAGCGCATGCCCGGGATGACCGGGGCCCAATTTCTGGAAAAGGCAAAGGAAGCCGCACCGGACACCCTGCGGTTTCTCCTCACCGGTTATGCCGATGTGGATGCCGTCACCGCCGCCGTCAACAAGGGGTCCATCCACAGGTACATTGCCAAACCCTGGAACAACAAAGAATTCATCGAAACCGTAAAAGCCGGGCTTGAACAATACGAACTCATCGTGGAGAACGACAGGCTTTTCAAACTGGCCAAAGCCCAGAACACAAAGCTTTACACCCTGAACAAAGAGCTGAAAAAGAGCACGGCGGTTCACCATAAGGCCATTTCCCAGCGGGACAAGGAAATCGCTAATCTGAAAAAAAAGCTGGAAATCGGCTTTGAAAACCGGAATTACATCAATGAAATCGAGGTGATGCTCAAAGAACACGATATGCTTGAGCAAGAGCAGATCAACACCCTTTACGCCGCCATCGTGGCCGAGCTCTTCGAGCAGTTCCAGGATATTGCCACCCGTAACGGATTCGAAATGCCCACCCAGATACCGGGGGATTAGAATGACTGAAACGGTCCAACACGCCATCCTGGTAGTGGATGATGACGAACCCATCGTTAAAAATATGCGCCGGATTCTCAAACGGAAAGGATTCACCCGGGTGATCTCCGCCCTGAACGGAGAACAGGGTATCAAGCTGCTGGAGGACACACGGAACCACTTTTTCCTGATCATGTCCGACCAGCGAATGCCCGGTATGTCCGGTTTTGAATTCCTTGAAAAAAGTATCCTGCTCAGCCCGGAATCCCGCCGGATGCTGGTGACCGGATATTCGGATTACGACGCCATTGTGGCGGCAGTCAACCGGGGAGAGATTCACCAGTACATCTCAAAACCCTGGAACAACGAAGATCTTCTTCTAAAAATCCAGGCCGAACACGAGATATTCAACAATTTCCAGATGCGCAAGCGTCTCTACAACCTCACCCGGCACCAGAACGCCAAGCTGTTTGACGTGGCATCAAAGCAGAAACAAAACCTGGATATCTTTACCCGGCAACTGGAGGATAAAAAAACGGAGATCGATGACCTAGTCCAGGCCCTGTCAGAAGCAAAAGCCGCAGCTGAGTATAAGGAAGTGTTTCTGGGGCTGGACGAACTCTTGTCCCGCACCATCACCATGAACCAGAAGAACCTGGTTCAGGCCTTTGCCATCTCCCGCAACGGGATTCGGGAAACCCTTGCGACGATAGCGGAACGAAACCGGGTGGATTTCACCCCTGCCCCCGGCATTCCGGCGGTGGATCAGGATCTCTCCGAAACCACCTTTGAGATCATTGACCAGATTATTGAAAATGTGGTCCAGGCCCTGGAACCCAAGCTTTTCGGTATCGGTTCCGAACCGGATACGGGAAAACGGATCGACGACTACACCGAGGTACCCGACTTCGGGGTGCTGGCCTTCAACGACGGATATATCACCAGGGGTGAGCTGGAAATCGCTCAGGAAGAACTGGAAGAACGGGAAAGCGCTCAGTCCACAGGGCTCACCATAGACAAGGTGCTCATCGAAAAAAAATACCTCCGCCGCAAGGACCTGAGCCGGCTGTTTGCCAAGCTGGCCCTGATCGAGACCCGGCTTCTGGACAGGGAGTTTGCCGATATCCTGCTCCAAAAGGAGATCATCAATAAAAAAGATACGGAACGGGCCTTTAAAAAACAGCTCAACACATTTGAGGACAGCGGGGTTTCCATGCTCCTGGGAGATATCCTGGTGGAGTCAGATGTGATTTCCCCGGAACTTCGGGATGAAACCATTGCCGGACAGGACAGGAGCGGTAAAAAGAAAGGCGAGGCGGTTTCCGACAACGCATTCTCAGCAGAATTCGGTGCCTTTGTGGACCTCCAGGTCTCCGAAGACCGGGTCCAGGCGTGGATACGGGTGCCCAAGACAGTCCAGGGCACCACGGATGTGGCACCGGTGAAGGCCTTGGTCAAGAAGCGCGGAATCACCAACGGGGTGGTGAAAGATGCAGCCATCCGGGAGTTCATAAAGAACTGCACCGATCCCCATGAAAAGTTCGTGGTGGCCCAGGGAACCCCTGCCAGCGTAGGCAAACCTGCCGACATCACCTATCATTTCAATACGGAACACGACAGTGCCGGTGTGGTGCGGGAAGACGGCTCCATAGATTTTACGGCCAGGGGTGACTCACCCTATGTAAAGAAGGGTGAACTACTGGCGGAGAAGCACCCCATGGAATACCCCAAACCCGGTATGGATATTTTCGGAGAAACCCTGCTGGTGGGTGAGGTGGATGATGTGCCTCTGCTGGGTGGTGAAGGCATCCGGTTCTCCGAAGATGAGCTTAAAATCTATTCAGAAATTGCAGGCCAGCCCAGCCTGGATGTAAAGGGCGTGGTATCTGTTCTGGAACAGTTCACCGTCAAAGGGGATGTGGACTTTAAGACCGGCAACATCAACTTCAGCGGCAATGTACTGGTGACAGGCACGGTAAAAGAGGGCTTCACCGTGGAATGCGACGACCTGATTGCCAATGAGGTGAACGGTGCCACCATCATCACCCGGGGGGACCTCAAGGTCTCCAACGGTATTGTGAACGCCCGGGTGGAAACCCAGGGCAGTATCCAGGCCAAATTCCTGAACAACGTCCGCCTCTTTGGCCACGGCAACCTTATGATCACCCGGGAAATCATGGGGTCCCGCGTCCTCATCTCCGGTGCGGTAAACAATGAGGCCGGACGGATCACCGACTCCCTGATTGCCGCCCGCCTGGGTCTTTCGGTAAAACAGATCGGCACGGAAAAGGCGGCGGAATCCGTGATCAAAGCCGGCTCCGACGACCATATCTTATGGATTTCCCGGCATTACGACGACCGGATCGCCACCATCAGCCAGGATCTGGACCGACGGATAACCCGGAAACATGAGCTGGACGACACCCATAACGACCTTCACGTGGATGTGGCCAATCAGACCTTTGCCCAGGAAAAACTCAACAAAAAAATGGAATACATCGAAACCATGATGGCCAAAGCCGGCTCAAAAGAAGAACGGCTGAACCTGTCCAAGGAGATGAAGGAGCTTGAGGAGGCCGTAGATCAGGCAGACGAACGGATTAAAAAAATATTTGAACAACAGGACGCCGTCATGCAGGAAATCAATGCCTGCGAACAGGAAATCCAGGGATATAACCAGAAGATTGATGCACTGGAAAAGGAACGCGACACCATTCTCACCCGCCTGACCCGTGAAGACGCGACGCCACTGCTCAAGATCAACAAGAAGGCATTCAGGGGCACAAAAATTATGGGCACCGAGGCCTCTTACATATTGTCCACCGAGGTAGGGGCAGGCAAATTTACCGAAGTGGACACCGGTAATCCGGAGGCCCCCAAACAGATCACCCATCAACCCATCAACATTTAGCGGAAAGGATTGCCTGTCATCAAAGGGTTCACGGGAAAAATCATGGTGGTGGAAAACCAGGCAGGGTTGCGGTCACGCATCCGGGATATCCTGTCTCCCCTGGGTCATGCCGTCACCGGTTTTGAAGACGCGGGGCCGGCACTCAACGCCCTTGAGAATGCAGGAAGTGAAAATTTCTTTCTTATCATTGCGGGCTACTCCCTGCCCGCAATGACCGGAGACAGCTTTTTAAGTCAGGCCCGGGAAATCTCCCCCGGAACCCTGAGGATGCTCATCGCAGACGCCGCCTATATCGACACCATGATTTCTGCGGTGAACACCGCCAGAATCCAGGCCTGCCTCACCCAGCCCTTTGACGACACGGATCTGATCAACCAGGTGGACCATTGCGGCCAGATCTTTCAAGCCGCACTGAAGATGGAGAATCTGAACCAAACCATCAAGCGCCAGAACCGTCAGCTGTTCCAGATTGCCAGCAACTTCAAGAAAAAAGAAGCAGCGGACCGGTCCCAGATGGAGGCGCGCAAGAAAGAGCTGCGGCTCCTCCAGGCAAAACTGAAGTCCGGCAGGTGCAGCAGCCGGCCGGAAAACATCCCCTCCCTGGAGGAAATCCTTGCGGCCAAGGGTATCGACTATACGGCGGCGGGCTTTGCCCTTGAATACCAGAAGATGATGGACCAGGTCAGGGAAATTCTGGCCACGGCCCTGTTCAGCCAGGACAAGGAACCTCTGGCACTGAGTTACCAGGATGTGGTGTTCCGGTCCGGCCAGACCCGCCAGTACCCGGAGACGGTGAACCAACTGCTTCCCCCCCTGCGCATGCTCATCCACCAGAGCCGGGAAATGGGGGTGGACCTGTTCGGTATTGATTTTAAACGGTTTATGGACCTTCATTTCAAAATCACCCTGTCCAAATCCCGGGCCAAGGCCGTCATCCAGGTCCTCCGGGCCAATCCGAAACTGCTGGATCTCACCTGTATCAAATATTATCTGGCCTGGTATAAGATCT
>JAKSBB010000394.1 GCA_022361315.1 Desulfobacterales bacterium | reverse complement strand
CCGGCAGCGTGACGGTTTTCCTGACGTTCAAAAGACATGTTTTCAGCAATTTACAATTATTTTATTCCCTTCCGAATCCTTTGGCAACCATATATTGATTCAACCGGTCCATGAAGGCACTTCGCTCTGCTTCGGGTGCGAAGAGGAAAAAGCTGCCCAGGCTGCGCTGCACCGCCATCATATCAATGAGGAAATTATACACCGCATTGGCCGCCTGCTGGTCTGCCACCAGCGCGGAACTCTGGGCATCGATGAGATCAATAATGGACTTAATCCCCCGGGCATAGGAATCCGTGACCAGGGTCAGGTTTCGCCGGGCGGAATCCGCGGCGTGCAGGGTCAGCCGGATACCGGGATACGAGGCCCGGATCAGGTATACCGCACTCAACACCTGCTGTTCAATGGTATTGGCGGTGGAACGTTTCTGGTATTTGAGCCCGGACAATTCCTCCAGGTTCCGTCTGAGGGTAGCGGATTTCCCGCCACCGGAATAAAGGGGAAGACTGAGGGTAATCCCTGCGGTCCAGTTCGTATCATCGTCGGGATAGATAGAGGTGGGCACCCCCTCCCCGCCGTCGGAAAAGCTCTGGGTCACATCACCGGACAGGGCCACCGAAGGCAGCCAGAATTCCCGTTTGGCCAGAACAATGGAACGCTCCTGGGCAGCGATGGATGCATCCAGTTGCTTGAGTTCCGGGGAAAGGGCCAGCCCCTCTTCCACCAGGAAATCCCGCAGTGCATTCAACTCCTGGGGGTTGTCCATGTAAGCCAGCATCTTCCGGTCGGGTAGAATGCCCATGGGATCCTGATACTCCCCCTCCTGAACACCGAAGGATTCTCTCAGGGGACGGTTCAGTACATTATTAAGGGAGCTCATGGCATCGAGTACGGCGGATTCTGCCGTGAGTACATCCCGCCGGCTTTCTGCGATCTGATTCTCCCAGCGGTAAACCTCTTCAGGACCGGCAGCACCGATAGAGACCCGGATCTGGGCCCGTTCCAGGTTCTCACGGGTCAGTTTGAGGTTATTTTTCTGGATCTGTTCGATGCTTTTCGCCCGCAGGACATTGAGGTAGGCCGTCGCGGCGGACTGAATAATATCCAGGGCCACGGCTTCCCTGTCCTGCTCTCTGGAAATCTGAAGGTATCGCGCGATGTCGTAGTTGGCCCAGACCGAATCCGAATAAATCAGCTGGGTGGCGGTGATGGTGCCGGTCCACTCCCTTTCCGGGGCTGAGCCGGAACCGGCCTTGGCCCTGTCGTCGTCAATGACCCTGGCGTCGGACCCCACGGAAATCTGTGGGTACAGAGCGGAACGAGCTTCCAAAACCGCCTCCCTGCCGGCCAGAACCGTACGGTCGGCAACGGCCAGATCCGGATTGGCCTTCAGGGCGTCTGCCACCGCGGACCGCATATCCAATGTGCGGTCCACCGCCTTATCTTCCTCGTGAAGCAGATCAGCCTCGGTGAGGATGCTCCAGCCGGGGTATACCCCGATGGTCCGGGCCGTGGCCATATTTATGGACAGTTTTTCACTCAATGGGAAAGTGGTCTGAAGATCCCCTGCACGGGTTCCGTCCAGCAAATCCTGAACGTTGATGGCCACACTCCGGGCCATGTGCTGCAGATCGTCGGACGGAATGATGGAGGTCAGCAGTCCCTTTTCCACATCCCTGCGTCCGGAAAAGGCAAAGCTCGGCAGACGGCGCTGGTTCAATCCGGACACCAGTGCATCAAACTCGGTATTGGAGAGCCGGGGCAGCCGGGAAACAAAAACCGCCTCCGTGTCCGCCGGTATCTTTGCCAGCGCATCCGCCGCAGCTGTTTCCACCGGGATCACTTTCATATCCAGAGAGAATTCATTGGCCAGACGCCGTTCAAGTTTGCGGAGCTGGGGAATGGATCTCATATGGAACCCGTCGGCCAGGATGACCACCCGGTAAAAGGGGGAGATATCCAGAAAGGACTGAAAGGCCCGGTCAATATCGGCAAAGGTGTTGATATAGTTGAGGTTGACCACCCCGCTGCTGCCCTTGTCCGCCGGCAACTGCTGGGTTTTGGCGTCGATCACGTCCGCCGCGATGACCGGTTTGGGCAGCTTGTTCCTGCGGCATACCTCGTGGGTGGAGACCACCCCTAGAGTAATCACAAGATCGACGTTCCGGGATGAGAGGAGTGCATCCAATGCCCGGTTTACCCCTTCCTTATCCCAGTTACCGGAAAGCTGACTGTTCTCAGGGAATACAACCGGATGCGCCCCCCGGGTGAGATTTATAATTTCCTCTTTCACCAGTTCAAGGGTTCCCGGAAACCGTTCGGATATCCCGTCGGACACCGTACCGATGCGAAAGGATTTCGCCTGAACAGCAACCCCGGCGAATAATACCAGGCAGACAACGCCTAAAACCACACGCCTGCAATATTTCATTTTTTTACTCCTGCGTCTGTCCTAATTCTTATGTAAATCTCGTTTCTCTATTCGGCCTTTATCTTAAAGAATGTGGCATACAAGGTCGGCACAAAGATCAGTGTCAGTAACGAGGCAAAGCCAAGGCCGAAAACTATGGTCACGGCCATGGAGATGAAAAAAGCATCGGAAAACAGCGGAATCATCCCCAGCATGGTGGTGAGTGCCGCCAGCATCACCGGCCGCATCCTGGATACGCCGGAGTCCACCACGGCACGGAAGGGGGCCTTGCCCTCCCGGATCTCCAGGTCAATCTGATCAATGAGGACAATGGCGTTCTTGATCAACATGCCGGAAAGGCTCATCAGCCCCAACAGGGCCATGAAACCGAAAGGCTGTCCCAGTGCCAGAAGCCCCACCACCACACCGATGAGCGAGAGCGGTACGGTGAGCCAGATGATCAGGGGCTGTTTAAAGGCATTAAAGAGGAAAATAACGGCCAGGATCATCATTCCGAAATAGACCGGGATGTTCTCCGCCAGCTTTTTCTGGGAATCGGTGCTGTCCTCAGCCTCTCCCCCCCAGGCCATAAAATAGCCGGGATACCCCTTGATGGGGATCATGTCGTCGTAGACGATGGGGATAGTGGATGCGGTATATTCTTCCGGAGAGACCGTAGCTCCGCTGTAGGTTTTAAGATCAACACCCAGGGCCTGTTCTATTTTGGGTTTGACCCGGGCAAAGAGCTCCGACGGCAACCCCGTGCGTGCATCGGCATGAAGCTTGATCATGGAGCGGCGGTGCCATCTGGAAATCCTGGCATTTTCATATTCGGTTGAGAATCCGTTCACCACCTGCTTCAGGGGGATTTTCTTTCCGGACATGGGGGATGTGATGAGCACGTCACCCATGTTCTCCATGGTGGACCGCTCATCCTCCGGAGCACGGGCGATGATGGGTATCAGTTCAATGCCTTCCCGGTAAACCCCGGTGGTGGTACCGGAAAAATTGGACTGAAGGGCGGTGGCAATCATGGGGCGGTCAATGCCCAGACGGCGGGCACGGTCCTCGGCGATCACCGGCTGCACCACCTTCACCCGATCCCCCCATTCGGTGCGGACTGCCTTTGAATCCCAGTCTTCAGCAAGTACAGTCCTGGCTTTTTCCGAAAGTTCCCTTAGGACCTTCGGATCGGGTCCGTTGATCCGAAGCTGGATTTTCCCTCCCTCACCCGGCCCCAGGGCGAACTTTTTCACGTTTACCGTAACGTCCGGGAGCATGGCTTCCAGATCGGTCTGCACCTTCTGGAAAATCTGGTCGATAAGTGTGTAATCCTCCATCTCCACAAGGATGGAGCAATACTGCTGCCCGGCATCCACGGGTACACTGTAGGTGAGCAGAAATCTGGAGTGTCCCGCGCCGACCGCGGAGGCAACAGCTTTCACCCCTTCGGTTTTCATGAGGTAGTCTTCGATAAGCGCCACGCCCCGTTCCGTATCCCGGATATGGGTACCTTCACGGAACTGGCATTCGATCTGGAACTGCGGACTTGTGGACGGCGGAAAAAACATCTGGTCCACCATGCCGAATCCGGCGATGGCCAGGGCAAACATGCCCACCACCACCCCGATGGTGACCCAGCGAAAGCGGATGGCTGCCTCCAGAATCTTCCGGTAAAACCTGTAAAACAGTCCGCCGTAAGGGTCTTTACCGCCGTCATCTTTTCCGGTACCCGCAGCTTTGGCCTTTTTACCTAGGATAAACTGCTTGGTCATCAAGGGGGTGGTGGTGACGGCCGTCACCCAGCTCAGGGAAAGGGAAATCAGGATGACGTAATACAGGGTCCGGCAATACTCTCCGGTCTGGTTGGCCATACCGCCGATGGAGGCAAATGCCAGGACAGCCACAGCAGTGGCACCCAGCAGGGGAACCGAGTTCTGCCCCACCACTTCTTTGGCGGCGTCCATCCCGTCCATGCCCTGCTCCATTCGCACCTTCATCCCGTCCACCACCACGATGGCGTTGTCCACCAGCATCCCCAGGGCGATGATCAGTGCCCCCAGGGAAATCCGTTCCAGGGTAATGTGATAATAATCCATCACCACAAAGGTGGCGGCAATGGTCAGCACCAGGATAAACCCGATGATCAGGCCGGACCGCAGCCCCATGAAGAGCAGCAGCACCACGATGACGATGGCCACGGCTTCCACCAGGTTGATGACGAAGCCGTCCACGGCTTCGGTAACCTTGTCGGACTGCATGTAAATAACCCCCAGTTCCATACCCAGGGGGATCTGGCTCTGGAGTTCGGCAAGCCGTTCTTTAACCGCCTCACCCATGGTGACGGCAT
>JAKSBB010001258.1 GCA_022361315.1 Desulfobacterales bacterium | reverse complement strand
GTACAAAGAACTTTCGGAACAACTGGCTGCTTCCTACCAGCGCCTCCACGATCAGGCCGCTCGCCTGGTACAGGCAGAAAAGGAGCTGGGACAGGCCTCAAAGTTGTCACTTTTGGGGCATGTGTCGGCCTCCCTGGCCCATGAGATCAAAAATCCGCTGGCCTCCATCAAGGGGGCGGCTGAGATTCTGGCTGAAGAGGTGGCGCCGGAGCACCCCAAGCACGAGTTTGTGGAGATCATGCGGTCCGAGATATCCCGGCTGAACAACTCTGTGGAGGAGGTCTTGTCCTACTGCCGGGGGCAGAAGGTGGAGGACTCAGATGAGATGTTGCCGCTGGCTCAGGTGCTGGCTCAGGTGGTTCAGGTGGCATCACCCAAAATCAAGGGAAAAGGTGCTAAGGGAACGGAGATCATTCTTCCGGATTTCCAGACCGGGGCCGAGACGATCCGGGTACCGTCGGCAGCCATGACCCAGGTGTTCATGAACCTTATTCTCAATGCATTGGACGAGATCCCTGATAAAGGCGGGGTGATTCATATCAGTTTAAAACGGGGTGAGAAAACTTGGGTTCTGACCGTAGAGGATAACGGCCCCGGACTGACACCGGAAAAGTATGATACCGTGTTCAAATCCTTTGTCACCTTTAAGGAAGGGGGGACGGGCCTGGGATTGTCCATCTCCGAAAAAATTGTGAGACGTTTGGGTGGAGAGATTTTCGCCGGTAGTTCCAGGAAATACGGCGGGGCCTGCTTTACAGTTGAACTGCCCTACATGGAAAGGGGATAGGTGGAATGAAACATACCGTTCTGTTGATTGATGATGATGACAGCCTGCGCCGGGTGACTGAGTATAACCTGAGTTCACACGGGTTTCGGGTGATACCTGCAGCTTCCGGAAAAGAAGGGCTGGCACTTTTTGACGATCACAGCCCGGACCTGGTGGTCTCCGATGTGAAACTCGGGGATATTAACGGCCTGGACCTCATGGAAAAGATCAAGGCGGATGCGCCTGATATCCCGGTGATTATCATTACGGCATTCGGCTCCATTGAAATGGCGGTGCAGGCCATGCACAGGGGGGCCTTTAATTTTATTACCAAGCCCTTTGACAGGGATACCCTTATACTTTCCTGTGAGAAAGCCCTGGAGCTCAGGGGGCTTCGGTCACGCAGCCGAATGCTGGCCCATGAAGTGGATCGCCTCACCGGCACCCGGGGCATCGTCTCTGCCAGTTCCGCCATGAAGGAGCTTCTGGAAACCGCTTCCAGGGCTGCCAACTCCGAGGCCACGGTTCTGATTTCCGGGGAATCCGGAACGGGTAAGGAGGTGCTTGCCCGGCTGATCCACAATAATTCCCCGAGGAAAGACGGCCCCATGATCGCGGTGAACTGTGCTGCCATTCCAGCTACCCTTATCGAGTCGGAACTCTTCGGCCATGTCAAAGGGGCATTTACCGGGGCGGTGAAAGACAGAAAGGGGCATTTCACAACCGCTTCCGGCGGCACCCTTTTTCTGGATGAAATCGGTGAACTGGCCGTGGATGTCCAGGTGAAGCTACTTCGGGCGGTTCAGGAACGGCAGGTCCAGCCTGTAGGGGCGGAGCAGGCCAGGCGTGTGGATATCCGGATTATCGCCGCCACCAATCTGGATCTCCAGGACCGCATTGCCTCAGGGGATTTCAGGGAGGACCTGTATTACCGGCTGTCGGTGATTCCGCTCTTTATTCCGCCTCTCAGGGAGCGGCCGGAGGATATTCCGGCCCTGGTTACCCATTTCTTAAAAAAATACGATGCCCCTGCTGATGTCAGCTTCACTAAAGATGCTTTGAAAGCCTTGAGCGCCTACCATTGGCCCGGGAATATCCGGGAAATGCAGAATATTGTGGAGCGGTGTATCATTCTGAGGTCCGGCCGGGAGATTGCTGCCGGAGATCTGAACCTTCCGGGACAGCAGGCCCATAGCGGCCCCCTTGATCCGGTGATTCCCGACGGCGGCATCTCTCTGGAAGAGGTGGAAAAGGCCTATGTGATCAAGGCCCTTGAAAAGGCAGGCCAAAATCGTTCCGAGGCGGCCCGCCTGTTGAAAATTCCCCGGCATGTTCTTCTCTATCGCCTGGAAAAATACGGGCTTCAGTAGATCTTTGAGTTTGTAGAATATTCTACACTGGCTGTGGAATAGTCTTTACGATACATCCACGCCCGGAGTTTGGTTCATTTTTACCTCATTAAATTCGTTGTTTTTATAGATGGTTATCTATCCTTCCAATTTTCTTATGAACTGGCACGGCTATTGAATTATTGAAGCAATTGCTACGCGCTTATTGTGTATTTGCCAAATCAAGATGAAGGAGGCCGTCATGAAAAAATGGACGATGATAATTCTGGCCGGAGGGATATTTCTCCTGGCCGCCGCCCTGGGTGTGGCTCAGGAAACTGCATCCACTACGGAGTCAAGCACTACCCAACGGGCCGTATTCAAGGTGGAAAATTTGACCTGTGGTGCCTGTTTTTCAAAGATTAATGAAACCCTCAGCCCCATTGACGGCTTCTCCGGCATGGGCGCCAACCTGTTCCGGGGGCTGGTGGCAGTGGATTTCGTTGCCCCTCTCACCCCCGAAGCCATCGGAGAAACCATTTCCGGTATCGGATACCCCGCCACTCTGGATGGGGTGGAACCTTTGACGGAAAAAGAAACCTTTGCCTATATGCAGTCCAAGCGCAGGGGATTCGGGAGCGGAGGCGGTTGTTGCGGTGGTTCCCGTGGGGGCTGTGGTGGGCCGGCATCTGGAACGGCCAAAGATATTTAGTCTGAAAATCTAAAGGGAAAATTTAAATGAAATCCAGTTTAAAAACGGTAATCGGTGTTCTGATAGTTATGGTGTTCATGGTCACGGCCGGTCCGGCCCGGGCATGGTTCGGCATGGACAAATTTACCGAGGTAAAACCTGCGAACGGTGTCCTGGCCCTGCCGATGAAAGATATTTCCGACGGTAAAGCACACTATTACAAGGCGACTTCGGATAAAGGCATCGCGGTGAAATTTTTTGTGGTGAAAAGCCATGACGGGGTGATCCGGGCGGCTGTAGACGCCTGTGACGTCTGTTACCGCTCGGGTAAGGGATATGTCCAGGAGGGCGGGGTAATGATCTGTACCAACTGCGGTATGCGCTTTGCCACGGATCGTATCAACGAGGTGAAAGGCGGTTGCAACCCGGCCCCCCTTAAGCGGGAGGTTGCGGGGGATAAACTCTTGATCCCCATGGCCCAGATCAATGCCAATGCCTGGCTTTGCGAGTTCAAGAAATAGGGGGCCTTATGACCTGGGATCCTGAAAAATACAGGGAGAAGCGGGAAAAGGTGCTTGGGGTGAGAAAACGGGGGCTCTCCTTCGGCACATTGATCATACTTGTGGCCGGTGTCATCCTTCTGGGAATGGCATCCCTCAGCGTCCCCGGAGCGGTTTCCTACATGAAGACCCGCCATCTGGATGACGCCATCTATAAAATGGCTGACAACCAGGTCTGGCCTGGGGATATAGTGACTGAGATCGGAACGCTTCACGGGGTGTCCGGCACCTCCCTGGATACCCACAATACCCGTCTGGTGGTGACGTTTGATCGCAGACATACCGGTATAGATGCCGTCAATGGTCTGTTTTTTCGCCAGGGTATCACGGCCACCCTGTTGAACCAAATGAGCCACAGGCAGCGGATGGTTACCATCCGGGCGGAAAAGGAGGCTGAAGGTGAAACTCCATAACATCTCTTTCGGAAATATCCGGCGGCGTAAGGCAAAGATGATTTTCCTGGCATTGGGCCTGATCATCGGTATCTCCACCATCGTTACCCTGATGGCCATCACCGAAACCATGACCATGGAAATTGAAGAGCGCCTCAACAAGTTCGGGGCAAACATCGTCATGGTACCCAAAACAGAGACCCTGTCCCTGAATTACGGGGGAATTGATGTGGGCGGAGTGAACTACAAGGTCCGGGAGTTTGACCAGGCCGATCTGCCGAAAATCAGAACCATTGAAAATGCAAAGAACCTGGGGGTGGTGGCTCCCAAGGTCCTTGGCGCAGCCGATGTCCGTGGCAAGCAGGTGATGCTCATGGGGGTGGTGTTTGAAGAGGAACTGGCCCTGAAAACCTGGTGGCAGAAAAAAGGCGCCTTTCCCACAGCGTCCGGAGAACTGCTGCTGGGGGCTACTGCCTCGTCAGTCCTGGGAGTTGAACCGGATGATACCATGAAGATGGGGGGGGACACCTTCCGGGTATCCGGTGTGCTCATGCCCACAGGCGGTGCGGAAGACAATGCCATAATTTCTGATATGGGAACAGCCCAGACGGTCTTAGGCAAACCGGGTAAAGTATCCATGGTGGAAATCGCTGCATTCTGCAGGGGATGCCCCATTACCGAACTCACACTGCAGATTGCCGAGAAGTTTCCCGGGGCCAAAGTCACGGCCATGAAACAGGCCGTGATGTCGAAAATGCAATCCATTGAGATGTTCAAGTCATTTTCATTCGGCGTTTCCATACTGGTGATCGGTGTCGGGGCATTGCTGGTGATGGTAACCATGATGGGCTCGGTGAACGAACGGACCCGGGAAATCGGTATCTTCAGGGCCATCGGCTTCCGCCAGTCCCACGTGATGCAGATCATTCTGCTTGAGGCACTGGTCTTGGGGATATTCGGCGGCATTGCCGGGTTTGCCCTGGGGAATCTTGTGGCCTGGGGCATCATTCCCCTGGTAATTGAAGAAGGCGTTTTTGCCGGTGTGAATTTCCGTCTCGGTGGAATAAGCCTGCTGATGGCTGCGGCACTCAGCCTGCTGGCCAGCCTGTACCCGGCAATCAAGGCAGGAAAGATGGACCCCACTGATGCCCTGCGTGCGCTATAAGACTTTCCCGGAGGAAAACCATGGTAAACCATTTGATTGAAATACACGACCTGAATAAAGAATATCTTTCCGGTGATACACGAATCTCCGCCATCGAGCGTATGGATCTTTGCATTGATGACGGAGAGTTCGTCACCGTAACCGGCCAGTCCGGCTCGGGAAAGTCTACGCTGCTGTCCATTGTCGGCGCCATGAACCATCCCACCCGCGGACGGGTGCTCATTGACTCCCTGGATCTGTACGGCCTGACGTCCGAGCAACGGGCGGATTTCCGCAGTGAATACCTGGGCTTTATCTTTCAGTCTTTTCAG